>DASSYL010000304.1:0-4227 GCA_035703315.1 Candidatus Acidiferrum sp.
GAAATCACCGCATTGTGGGCTCTTAAAATTATATACCCGCTCGACAGCGCGAGGCCCTTCAATTGTTTTCTGATGCTGCTAGTTTGCGCCTGTGGCCCGATCCGACATGCCATTCATCCCGTCGTTGTGAACCATTTCCGACCCGCTTTGCGTCAGACTCACCGGCATCTCTCTCAAGCCCGCGAGAGTTTCGCGGACCTGCTCCTGTTTCTGCATCTCACAACTCAACAGCAGGAACCCGCCTGAACCCGCTCCCAATAACTTCCCTCCGGACGCGCCAGCATCCCGCGCCAGTTGGTAGTTCTTCTCAACCACATCGTTGGTGATTCCGCTGGCCAGCCCGCGCTTCAGCTTCCATCCTTGGTCCAGAATGTCCCCAAACGAATCCAAGTTGTCGCGTTCCAGTGACTTTCGAAGCACCGTCGCTAGCTCGACCATCTGCTGCACGCTGCGAAATTTCTCCTTATCCGCCATGTTGCGCCCTTGCTCACTCAAAATTGAAGCCGCTGGCCGCTCCAGCCCAATGTAGAAAAGCATTAACCGCCGCGAAAGCTCTTCCCAGGTCTTCACCGAACATTTCACCGGATGAACCTCCACGGTTTCATCCGTGTTGAAGCGAATAAAGTTCAGCCCGCCATACGCTGCCGCATATTGGTCCTGCTTGCCAATCGGTTCCTTCGCTCGGTCAATTTCAATTTCGCAGGCCGCAGCCGCTAATTCCCCTGCTTTCGGCGTCTTGCCCGACCGCGCCCACAGCGCGTGCAGCAATCCCACCGTAAAAGCGCTGCTTGAACCCATGCCCGTTCCGGCCGGCACATCCGCAAAACTCGCAATCTCCATCCCGCGTTCAATGCCCACCAGGTTCAGGCACTCTCGCACCAGAGGATGCTCCACTTCCGCGGCACAGGCCACATCCTCCGTCCGCGAATACTTGATGCGAATCTTGTCGTGAAAATAGGGATGCACGGCGATGTACATCGCCTTATCAATCGTGCAGCTGAGCACTGCGCCTACACTTCGCCGGTAAAACTCCGGCAAGTCGCTGCCGCCGCCAGCAAAGCTCACCCGGAATGGTGTCCGCGTCAGGATCATCCGAGCTTCGCTTCCAGCGCCACTAGTCCCACCGGGCTCCCCATGTCATAGAAAGGTTCCGCAGTAACCCAAGCCCGCATCTCACCTCGCTCGATCAGCTGCGGATAAATTTCTTCCTCCAGTGAACACTTTCGCTCCATGGGCAAGTTCGCCAAAACTTCTTTCTTCAGCACAATCACGCCCGCGTCGATGTGATTCAGCCCCTCAGGCTCTCGTTTCCGATACGCGGTAACCTTTCCATTGGAGCTCACACCCAGGTTTCCCGGCAATCCGCTCGCAGGAACGTCCGCCGTCATCATCGCCGGCTTTTCATAAGCCACAATCATCGCTTTGCAATCCGCGTCGACAAAATCACGCATCAATTTCTCATAATCGATCGCCAGATATGTGTCGCCGTTCACCAGCACAAACCAGTCGCGCAGCTTTGCCTCTGCGTTCTTCAACGCGCCGCCTGTTCCAAGCGGCGACCGCTCGTATGAATACTCCACGCAGCCGCCCGTCTTCGCACCATTCCCGAAATACTCTTCGATCTGTTCACCCAAGTACGCCACCAGCAGCAAAGCGTTGGACATCCCGCCTTCACGCAACAACTTCAGTTGCCATTGGAGAAACGGCTTCCCTGCCACCGCGATCATCGGCTTCGGAATCGTCTCGGTGATGGGACGCATCCGCGTCCCCAACCCTCCCGCAAGGATCACCGCTTGCCTTTCCGTTGGCGAACCGATCCGCAATGTCATTTCGTGAGATTTTTCCCCGCGGCAAGTTTAAAAGCGGCGCCTATTCACTGGCGCGAGCGTAATGGCCAGAATACCATGCCGTTTCAGCCTTCCCGGCCTGACGCGATCGCGCCGCATGGTAAACTATCCTTTATTTCTAAGGCGTTCGCGTCACAACGAGCCTTCCGAGGCACTCCTCGTCAATGACAGCATCCGTACGACCGCGCTCCTGGCCGTCGCTCGTAATCCTCGTCCTCCTCTGGCTCGCCGTCTACGGCCCGGGCCTGTTCGCTCCACCACTTCAGGATGACGTGGACGCCTCGCATGGCGACGCCGGCCACGAGATTCTCACGCGCCACGACTGGGTCACCCTCCACGAAAACGGCATCCGTTACCTCGAAAAAGCTCCACTGCCTTACTGGGGCATGGCTGTCGGAATGAAACTTTTCGGCCCTGACGCCTGGAGCGCTCGCCTGTTTCTACATCTCGGCGTCTTGGCGAACGCATTCTTGCTTTTCTTCTTTGGCAGACGGTTCCTCACGGAGCGGGCTGGATTCTGGGCCGCCGTCGTCTTTCTCGCTTCTTGCGGCCCCTATCTGTTCACGCGAATTCTGATTCCTGACGTTACCGTCGGTCTCTGGATCGGCCTTATCCTGTATCTCTTCCTCGACGGCTGGCAATCCCAAAAGCCCACGCCGCTTTCCTGTTGGAGCATTGCGGCCCTCGTCGCCCTCAACGTCCTGACCAAAAGCCTCATCGGTATTGTCTTCCCGCTGGCCATCATCCTCCTTTTTCTTTTATTGGTCCGTGACCTGCGCCATCTCCTGAAAATGCATCTCGTCTCGAGCACGCTGGTTTTTTTACTGGTCGCGGCCCCATGGCACATTCTCGCGGCGCTACGCAATCCGCCAGCCGGAGAATCAAAGGGCTTTCTCTGGTTTTACTTCGTCAATGAACAATTTCTTCGCTACCTCAACAAGCGCTATCCGCACGACTACAACACCGTTCCCCTTCTTCTTTTCTACGGACTCTTGCTTTTGTGGTTTCTTCCGTGGAGCTCTTTTCTTCCGCAAGCGCTGGCCCAGGTGCGTCTCCGCTTACCTAGGGTCGAGGGGGTGCGCCGTTCGCCTGAAGCAGTTCTTCTGTTGCTCCTCTGCTGGCCCGCCCTCATTCTTCTATTTTTCAGTTTTTCGACCCGGCAAGAGTATTACGTAGCTCCCGGCCTCCCTGGTCTCGCGCTCATCATCGGGTATTGGCTGGCACGCGAATCTGAGGCTCCGGTCTCATCACCGATCGCCCGCGCCGGACGCCGCTCCGCTCTGGTTCTGCTGGTCATTGGGCTGGTCATCGCCGCCATCACCGGATTTCTCGCTCTCTCCACTCGCACCCCGGCTCCAGGCTCCGATATTTTTGACGCGCTCAATCAAAATCCCAACGTCTACACTCTTTCTCTAGGTCATTTCCTCGATCTTACCGGCAACGCTATGGCCTTTTTCCGCGGACCCCTCATGGGCACCGCGCTCGCCTTTTCCATTGCCCCTCTTTTGAACTGGTTCCTGCGCCGCCGCGGTCAACGCGCAGCCGCAAACTGGGCGCTCGCAGCCATGATGGTGGTGTTCATCGAATGCGCCCACATCGCTCTGGGCGTTTTCTATCCGATCCTTGGCTCCAAGCAATTCGCGGTCGCCATCCAGCAACGCTTACAGCCCGGCGAACTCATCGTTTGCGACGGCGAGTACGCCAACGCGTCTTCCGTTCGCTTCTACACCGGCCAGCAACTCCTCATCCTTAACGGCCGCATCAACGGCCTCTGGTACGGCTCTCTTTTCCCGGACTCTCCGGACATTTTTCTCGATGACACGCGCTTTAGGAAACTCTGGTCTGGCGCCAATCGCGTGTATCTTGTAACCGGCGACTTAAAAAAGCGTGACTCAGTCGCCGCCGTCGCGCCTGCCTATCTGCTCACCAAGGCCGGCGGCCGCTACGTGTTTTCCAATCGGCCTTAGTTCGCCGGTGTCCGAGCATACGAATTCGGCAATACCTCGATTCGCCAAATTCCTTTTGCACTGTAAGTTGGATATTGTCCGCTGAAACTGCCGCTTAGCCTGCCGCCACCAGCGCTACCCCGGCGCACACCAGAATCACGCCCGCCCACCGCGCCAGGTTCACTTCTTCCTTCAAAAGATATTTCGCGCCCAGCGCTCCCACCACATAGCTCAGCGCCGATATCGGAATTACAAAGCTCAAGGGGTGCCACGAAAACAAAATCAGCAGCGCAAAAAAAGACGCCGCCATCAGCGGGATTCCCAGCAGAAACCATCCGTTGCTCATGACGCGCCCGATAAACACCAGCAACTGCCGTGGACGCATCCGCTCCGGCTCTCCCGTTTTCTTGGCGCCGTGCGAAATGGCAATTTCT
>DASSYL010000403.1:0-8181 GCA_035703315.1 Candidatus Acidiferrum sp.
ATGTCCGCAGCCGGTTGGAGGCTCGCTACGGCAAAGACGCCACATTTCGCGTCGAGCCCAGCGAAGATCGCTTCCGCGTCACCATGACGTTGCCCGCCGAATATGGAGAGAGCACGTGAGCAAGACGATGAAAAAACTGCGCACGCTCGTGGTGGACGACGAGGAGCTCGCGCGCAAAGTGTTGCGCGAACTCTTGAGTGCGCATGACGAAATCGAAATTGTCGCCGAGTGCAAGAACGGCCTTGAAGCGGTCAAAGCGGTCTCCGAGCACAAGCCGGATTTGCTTTTTCTCGATGTGCAGATGCCCAAGCTGACCGGCTTCGACGTTTTGGAACTGATTGGCACTCAAATTTCCGTGATTTTTGTCACTGCTTACGACGAATATGCGATGAAGGCGTTCGAGGTACACGCAGTGGACTACTTGCTGAAACCTGTCGGGAAGGAACGCCTCGCGGCGGCGCTGCAACGAGTAAGAGTGCGCTCGAGCGAAAAAATGCCGGCTCCCACGGAATTGACCGCAGCCTCGCGCCCATCCGGACAGTTCGCCGAACGCCTGGTCGTGAAGGACGGAACTCGCGTAACGCTGATCCCCGTTGCGAAACTCGACTATGCCGAAGCCCAAGATGACTACGTTGCGCTGGCCAGCGAAGGCAAGAAGCACCTGAAACAGCAGACCATCGCGAGCCTCGAAGCGGCTCTCAATCCCAAACAATTTGTGCGCGTTCACCGCTCGTATGTGGTGAATCTCGAGCGCGTGGCGCGCATCGAGCCCTATGGCAGGGACAGCCGCGTTGCCGTGTTGTCCAGCGGTGTCCGGCTGCCAGTAAGCCGCGCCGGATACGCTCGACTGCAGGTGCTACTGGACGAACGCAACTAGCTCTCAGGTAGTGCCCGTTGGCGTTTGCAGGCGGATACTCGTGACTTCCAGCACCAGCCAGTCTTTTCGTTCTACACCGTGCCGGTGTTTGATAAAGCCGCGCGCCTTCACTTCCTGATCCGCCAGCTTGGCCAACTTCTTTGCGGATCCGGAGACTTCGATGGATCGAAGCGATTGTCCCTCGAAGGTCAGATCCGATTTCAGCTCCAAAGACCAGCCCGTGGTCTCTCCCCCGACTCCCATCGCGTGCGTCAGTTTCCCAATGAGGACTACTTCACCAGGCTGCAATACTTTCTTCTGTGCAACGGCCGGAGTGCTGACGAAAAAGGCGAATACAGAAACCAAAGCGAGGATGCGAGTAATGTGCATGATGCATTCCTTTTGGCTGTCATGCCGAGCCGCACCGGCGGCAACGGCGTGGCCGTGGAACGCCGGAATTGTAGCGCAAAATCATAGGTTTGAACGCCGCTTGGCGACAATCAGCGTAATGTCGTCGTGTTGCTCGTGTGGGCTGAAGGCTCGCACTTCGCTCACGACTTCCGCCATAAGGGCTTGCGGCGGCAATTCACGGTGTCGCAGAACCGCTTCCGCCAGGCGTTCCTCGCCAAACTCTTCATAATCATGGTTCAGCGACTCCGTCACGCCGTCGGTGTAAATCACCAGCAGATCGTCGGCCCGCAACGTGACGCGCTCTGTGGCGCATTCCCACTTCGGAAACAAGCCAATTACCGTCGACGTCGAGGCCAGGCGTTCCAGTCCGCCATCGGCTCGGAACACCAGCGCGGCATTGTGCCCACAATTCGCGTATTCCAGCTCGCTCGTCCGGTCGTCGTAAACGCCAAAAAACATCGTCGCGTAGCGGTCGTCAGGCGAATTTTCATAAAACAATTGGTTCACTGATTTCAGCAAGCGTGGAAGATCATCCAAAGCCAGTGCGTACCGACTGCGTAAATTGGCTTGCAAGTTGGCCATCAGCAAAGCACCGGCGATTCCCTTCCCGCAAATGTCCGCCAGCACAAATGCCAGATGCCACGATGCAGCGTCCAGCGCCCTTGTCGCGCCTCGGTCCAATCGTTGGGGCGAACCGAGGTCCAGAAAGTCGTAGTAGTCGCCGCCCACTTGCCGCGCTTGAATGCAGCTGCCGGCGTAGTCGAGCGTTGAAAGCGGGGGCAGACATTGCGGAAACAGGCGCGACTGGACTTGCTTGGCAATTTCCAGTTCGCGCGACACGTAACGTTCGGCTTCCAGTTTCTCCGCAGCCGCGCGGCGCTCGGCTTCCACCGCGTGAGTCAATTCGTCAAAGCTCACCAGCGAAAAAACATTCCCGTCAATATCACTGAAGCGCGCGGAGATAGTTCCCCACACCGGCGACTCACGGCCAAGTAAACGAGCCGACGATGCTCCACCAGAATTTGCCGACGTGTGGTCGTACTTTATGCGCCGCAACCGCGGCGTGCTCAGAAACCGCACTCCCCGCCGCGACCAATCCTGAAATTTTACAGCGACGTCAGCAGTTACCAGCACCACTTGTGTAGCGCGCCCGATCAGCTTGTGTTCCGCCGTCTTCGGCTTGGGCGCAATCAGCGCCAAAATCGTGGTTCCGTCCGGTGGAGACACAGCCACCCAACGTTCGCCCGATTGCAGCTTGGTATCAATCACCAGCCGAAAGCCAAGCTTTTCCACGTAAAACTGCAGGCTGCGGTCCACGTTCCGTACGTACACCCGCACCGCATGAATGCTAAGAAAGGGATCAACCGGTGGCACCGCTGAAGGACCAACATCCATGCATGGAATTATAAGCAGTTGGCTCCGCGTATTTCAGCTTTTCCGTCAGGCAGAGATCTGTCGCACCCAGATGCGCGATGTCGCTGGTTTGCCAAGATGCAAGGTTCGCCCCGCGACTTGCAGCGTCAAGGTCTCGTCGTACTCCCGTCGCGCCACAGCCAACTGCGCCCCGGGGTGCAGTTTCAGTTCATCGAGAAATTCTAGAAAGCGCGGGTCCTTCTCGTACACACAAATCACTTCCGCGCGATCCTTCGCATTCAAATCGGAGAGTAGCACCGCTCCCTGCTTGCGCAGCTGGGCCGATCCGCCGCGCAGCGGCACACCATGCGGACACGACTTCTTTCCCGCGAACCTCTTGAGCAGCAGCGCCTCAACCTCGGGCGAAATCGCATGTTCCAGGCGCTCCGCTTCATCGTGAGCTTTGGACCACGGCAGCCCAATCACATCAGTGAGCAGCAACTCCGCCAATTGATGCCGCAACGCCATCCGCTCGGCCACCGCCCGCCCTTTCCGCGTCAGATCAATCCGGCCGTCGCGCGATACGCTCACTAGATCGTCGCGTTTCATGCGCTTCAACGCTGCCGTCACCGCTGGAGGAGTTACTCCCAATTCTTCGGCGATCCGCGCGCTAATCGGCGGCTGACCTTCCTCAAGCAGCTCCCAAATCGCTTTGAGATAGTCCTCTTGCGAAACGCTGGTTTTCGTTCGCTGCAAATTTTCCCCGTTACGACGTATTTCGCCCGCGTTCCCGTACGCGCAGGGCCAGCGCCTCTATTCTAGTCCGAATGCCCTCGAAGATGCGCTGATACACGTCCGGGTCGGCGCCGTAAGGGTCTTCCACATCCCAGTCTTCGACCTTGTGCCAGTCGTCGCGCGGAAACGCGCGTTGCCGCTGGTAGCCGCTCATATTTATCACCAGATCGGCCTGTACCCACGCATCGGTCAGAATTGGCTTCGAGTAGAGCCCGTCCGTTGGATAGCCATTCTTTTCCAGAGTTTGCAAGGTCAGTTTCTGCACCACCCCCAGCGGACTTAGCCCCGCGCTCGACGTCTCAAACAGATCGTCGGCATCGCGCAGGGCGATGGATTCCGCCATCGGGCTCCGGCAGGAATTGCCAATACAAACAAAAAGCACGCGCAGCTTTGCAGCCGAATTATTCATCGTTGACTAGCCTAACCTGCCCCTGGTTCATTCTTCAGACCAGAATTTCGCTGTGATATCAATGCGTTCCCTCTCGTATGAAAGCCTTGCTCCTGTCCGTAACTGGAGGGTGAATGTCCTTCGCTCTGTATTTATTGCGCTAATTATCGCCTTGGCTTTGATCCTGAGCGCGCTTCTTATCCCACGTGCCCTTCCTCGGGTGGAAACCGATCAACCGAACGCGGATTTCGTGAAGGCCACCGGTAAATGCGCCTGTTGGTCTATTTTCTGGGCCATCCTGCACACAGCTATTGCAAGTGGTGCTGGCCATCCTGGCGTTGCAACGTCATCGGCGGCGCTCCGCTGTTTGCGCCTTTGCTGTTACCCAATCTCGCGATCCTCGGATTCTTGGGCTTGCATGCCTATGAAAGAAACCAGCGAACGGGAGATAGCTGTTAACGCCCAGCAAGCGTGGCGGCTTTGTCTGCGCTGACCATGCCGAGAAAATGCCGGTGCACCGTCGGATCCGTCGTGAGCTCTGGATGGAACGTCGCGGCAAGCAAGTTGCCCTCCTGCACCAAAACCGGCTTGCCTCCGTATTCGGCCAGCACTTCGATGCCCGGACCAACCGTTTCGATGATCGGGGCGCGAATGAACACCATCTCCATGGGCGTCGGCTCCAGCTTCGATGTCCCAAAGAAGACATCGCTGGCCAGCTGGCGCCCGTACGCATTACGCAGAACGGTCATGTCCAGCAAGCCCAACGATTCCTGCACCGGGTGTTGCACGTCCTTGGCAAGAAGAATCGCACCCGCGCACGTGCCAAAAACGGGGTTCTGGTTTGTCGCAAATTTCTTGATGGCTTCAAACAACCCTTCTTCTTGCAAAAATTGCAGCTGCGTCGTCGATTCCCCGCCTGGCAGCACCAGGGCGTTGCAGTTGTCCAGATCGCCGACCGCACGCACTTCAACGGTTTCCGCGCCTAACGAAGCCAGCATCTCTGCGTGTGCCGCAAAGTCGCCCTGCACCGCGAGAATTCCGATTTTGTCGGGTCCGTTTGTCATTACCACCCGCGCGTCGAAAGCAAATCCTTTTCTTCCAGCTGCCGCACGTCAATTCCCTTCATCGCTTCGCCCAATTCTTCATGCGCTTCCAGCACCGCCTTCGGATCCTCAAAATGCGTCGTCGCCTTCACCACGGCCTTGGCTCGCGCCTCCGGGTCGCTGGATTTGAAAATCCCCGAACCCACAAACACGGCTTCCGCTCCGAGACGCCGCACCAGAGCCGCATCCGCCGGTGTCGCGATCCCGCCCGCCGAAAAATTCGGCACCGGCAGCTTACCCGTCTTCGCAATCTGTCGGATCAAATCGAGCGGCGCTCCGATTTCTTTAGCCGCCCGCATGAGTTCGTCGTCCCGCAGCGTCGTCAGCCTTTTCATTTCACTGACAATCGTGCGCATGTGCCGCACCGCTTCCACCACGTTGCCCGAACCTGCTTCGCCCTTGGTCCGGATCATCGCCGCGCCTTCCGCAATGCGCCGTACGGCTTCGCCCAAATTGCGCGCTCCGCACACAAACGGCACGCGGTAGTCGTGCTTCCAGATATGGTTCTCTTCATCGGCCGGCGTCAGCACTTCGCTTTCGTCGATGAAATCCACCTCCAGCGCCTGCAAAACTTCCGCTTCGGCAAAATGGCCGATGCGCACCTTGGCCATCACCGGGATCGTCACTGTCTCCATGATCTCGCGAATGACCTTGATCGAAGCCATACGCGCCACTCCGCCCTCTTTGCGAATGTCCGAAGGCACGCGTTCCAGCGCCATCACTGCGCAAGCACCGGCCTGCTCGGCGATTTTGGCCTGCTGCGCATTGGTCACGTCCATAATCACGCCGCCCTTGAGCATTTCCGCTAGCCCAACTTTCACCCGCCATTCATTCGCCGGATTGCCCACCGCGCCGTTGCCGCTCCCGTTCACTTTCTTCGTATCCATGTTCGTCTCCTCAATATCGCAAAACCCAATGTTCTTCAGGCTGCCGCCACCGGCTGCCCCACCACTACGAACCTTCCCCGTCCCCTCGCCAGCAAATTTCCGTGCGCGTCGTGAATCTCCCCGATGCGAAACCGGTTGCGCCCCTTTTCGTTCTCCTGCCAACCGCTCACTACAATCTCAGCATCGGTCGGCACGGGCTTGCGATACTCGATGTTCAACTCCGCCGTCACCGCTCGTTCGTCCGACAATTTCGAAATCTTGCCCATCACTTCATCCAGCAGCACTGCGATAACTCCGCCGTGTACAAACCCCGCCCCGCCAGCATAGCGCTGACCGAGTACGAATCTGCCGCTCGCCCGCGAGGTCTGCTGATCCACCTCAAAGGTCAGCTTCATCCCGAATTCGTTCGCACCGCCGCAACCAAAGCAGTTATTCGCAGCATTCGGTTCAAGCCTGATCTTCGCTGCCATTCGTTGCCCCGTTCTTCGTTTCCTTACCGGGTTACTCTCGAGACCGGTTCAAAATTCACTACTCACAAATCACTAGCACCACGGCGCTACACCAGCGCCACGCGGCTGCGCTCCGCCCGACGCACACCACGCTGCCGCTTCTTCATTTCGATGCGCAGCAAATCCGCCAGGGTCGCCGCACCACGCGCCAGCTCTTTCTCATCAAGGTTCGCAAACCCCAGCCGCAGCGTGTTCGGCAAATGCGATTGCACGTAAAAATACCGCCCCGGCGCGAACAGCAGCCCCCGTTCTTTCGCGTGTATCAACAGTTCGCTGGCGTCAAATCCCAGAGGCAATTCCAGCCACAGGCACATTCCGCCCTCGGGACGCGTCCAGCGCGTTTCCTCGGGCATGTGTTTACGCAGCGCTTCGTCCAGCACATTCAGCCGCGACGCATACACCTTGCGCATCTTCGCCAAATGTTTGGAAAAATATCCGCGACGCAAGAATTCCGCCAGCGTCGCCTGCGCCAGTTGGTCGGTATGCAAGTCGGTCGTCTGCTTCACAATCCGCAACCGTTCGATCGCAGCCGGCGCCGCTACAATCCAACCCACTCTCAATCCCGGGAAGGCTACTTTCGCAAAGCTGTCAATGTGGATGACCAGGTTCGAACGATCCAGCTGCTTTAGCGATGGCACTCGCTCTTCGCGCGCATGCAACCGCGCGTAAATATGGTCCTCCACGACCGGCACTTGGTGGCGCGTGGCCAGTTCCAGCAGCTTGCGCCGCGAAGCCAGCGGCATGGACGTGCCGGTTGGATTATGAAAATCCGGCGTTAACACAATCAGCTTGACGCGATTCGCAGCCAGGGTCGCTTCCATCGCTTCCAGATCAACGCCCATCGGCTTGCCGGGCTCGGGATGGGTGTTCACCGGAACACCGATGCAGCGCGCCCTTGCGCCGTTGAATATCGCCACCGCTCCCGGATACGTCGGATTCTCCATCACCACGCAGTCCCCGGGCCGCACAAAGGCCTTGCTGATTAAATCCAGCGCTTGCTGGCAACCATCCGTCACCAGCAAATTCTCATCCTTGGCCGCAATCCCATCCTGGTGTAAGAGTTCCAATAGCGCTTCCTTTAGCGGAGCATAGCCGTCGGACGAGCCTAGGTTCAGCACATCAGTAGCTTCCCGCCGCAGTACCGCGCTCACGCAAATCTGCAGTTCTTCCACCGGAAAAAAGTCGGCTGCGGGGCGAGCCATCACAAACGAAAGCGAATCTTCGGGTGCGCTGGCCGTCAAACGGCTCAGAATCTCATCGCCTCTTTCGTCGGCAAACAGCAATTCCCAGCGCAGCCCACCATCTCCGTTGCCGCCAAGAGTCGGCGGAGGGGGCGTAAACCGCAACGCATGGCCGTTCCCGTTGCCCTGAATGAACGTGCCGCGGCCAACGTGCCCTTGAATCAGGCCTTCCGCTTCCAGTTCGGCATAGGCGTTGGCCACTGTGGTCCTGTGTACCCCGAGAACAGTCGCGAGTTCGCGGCTGGCCGGAATGCGATCGCCCGGCCGCAAATCGCCCGCATGAACAAGCGCACGAAGCTGGTCGCGCAGTTGGATATAGAGAGGAACGTGGCTTTCAGGCTGAAGGTGTACAGGGAGCATTGTCTCTCACCAGGAGCCAATTGTACCAGCTATTGGACTGATGCAAGAGCCATTTTGTCTTTTCCAAACTACCGACCGGCCCTGTTTCGCTTTTGTACCCTCTTCCACCCGAGTGAGCAATTCGCCTCTAAGATTGTCATCCCGACGAAGGCAATCCGATCCGTGGCAGTAGTGCAGCGGAGGGACCTCGCCCCGGCCGCGGCAGATCCGCGATGGATGAGACCAAATTCAACCGATCCGATTGTTTGTTAGCGAAAGGGCGCGCACTACAGGCTACT
>DASSYL010000429.1:0-2657 GCA_035703315.1 Candidatus Acidiferrum sp.
GTCCCCACCGTCACATACACCACGCGGCGCTTTTCTTTTCCCGCGCCCCAGTAGGCCTCCGCCAGCGCCCCCGCGTCCCCGTCATTTTCCATCGCCGCGCTCACGCCAAAGGCGCGCGACAAATCCTCCACCGGATTCTTCCGCTCCCAGCCCGGCAGGAAATCCACATCCGTCCACTCTCCGCGTATCGCATCCAGCATTCCCGTCGAGCCGATTCCGATTCCGCGGCCCGCCGCGCCCGTCCTGCCCAAAACCTCTCTCAACATTTCGGCGATTTTCTGCAGGCCGACCACATACCCGCGCTCGGCTTCCGTCGGAGCTTCCATGCGGCTCACAACGCGCCCGTTTTCATCCACGATTCCGACGGCAATCTTCGTTCCGCCAATGTCGACCGCTCCAATCAAGACTTGGCTCCGGTACCAGCCGCTCCGCCCAGTAGCCCCGCCTCATCCTCCACCACAAACGAACACAAACGGAACGTGTCGCTGTCCTCGCCCGACATGCGCGCCAGGTGCTCCGCTGTAAGCTGCGCCGGAATGCAATCCACCAGGAATTGCCATTCGCCAGCAATCTTCGGCAGGTCAAACACAAGCACCGCCGCCCCAGCCGAAATTCCTTGCCCGATCAGCATCACGGATGCACCAAGCCTTTCGAGGTCCCTCGCCGTGGCCAGATCCTGCTCGCGCATCTTTTCTCTATCGAGCCACATGCCAAAACGCATCCCTTCCCGCACCATCTCCTGCGGGCCGTGCCGGAAAACTCCCGTGCCCATCGCCGTCGCCGGCGCCTTTACGCCTTCTTCCCACAGCAGCCGCGCCTCCTGCGCCGTTCCCAGGCTCGCGCCACGTGCCAGAAAATATGTCGTTCGCCCGGGCGCGAACCATTTCGATTCCGCAATCTGCTTCTGCCAGTGTGGAATTGCGCGGCCGGCCTCCTCAACAGCGCCCGAAAGTTCGCTCGCGTTCTCTGCTCCGAATTCGCCCGTTACCGTCTTTGCCAAGACTCCCGCCGCCGCGGCCAGCGTGCTGTATGTATTCACGGAAATCGCATGGTCCATCTCGATCGGAACGACAAGCGGAAACTCCGCTTCTTTCGCCAGCGTCCCTTCGGGCGCGTTGGTTATTCCGATCACTGCCGCGCCGGCTCGCTTCGCCCTTTCGAGAAGCCGCACGATTTCAATGCTGCGCCCGCTACGCGAAATGGCGATGACCGCGCTACCTTCCGGAAATTCCCCGAATTCGAGCAGCTCCGACGCCTCGATCAAATACACCGGCCGGGCTGCTTTTTGAAACATGGGCGAAACATTCAGCGCCGCGTGCCAGCTGCTCCCGATGCCCGTCAGGTACACATGCTTGGTATCCCGAATCTCCACTGCTGCATTTTCAACCGCGGATGTCCCCACGCCGAGCAAGTGATCAAACGTCCAGCGCAGCTCTCGTGGCTGGCGCAGGATGTCGCGCAGAAAATGAGTCGTCTGTGTCTGCATCTTAGTCCTTATTATTTGGCAGCCTGGGCGTCGATCCAGTGGCGCACGCGCGGCACCAGCACGCTCAGTGGAAGCGCGCGGTTCTCCAGCACCGCATCGTGAAACGCCCGGACATTGAATCTTGCGCCCAGCTTTTGCTCGGCAGCCGTCCGCAGTTCGCGGATTTTCAGCTGGCCGATTTTGTATGCCAGTGCCTGCCCCGGCCAAACGATATACCGGTCCACTTCGACGGTAATGTCCTGATCGGTCTTGCCGGTGTTGTCCTTGAAAAACTGGATGGCCTGCTCGCGGGTCCAGCCCATAGTGTGCATTCCGGTGTCTACGACCAGACGCACTGCGCGCCACATCTCGTAACTCAACTGGCCAAATTTCGAATACGGATCCTTGTACAGGCCAAGCTCATCTCCCAGGCTTTCGCCATACAGCGCCCAACCCTCCACAAACGCCGAGTACCCAACGTGCTTGCGAAATTCCGGAACGTCTTCCAGTTCTTGCGCCAGCGATATTTGCAGATGATGTCCCGGCACTGCTTCATGCAACGAGAGCGCTTCCATTTCCCATTTCGGCCGCGCCTCGAGATGGTAGGTGTTCACGAAGTAGTAGCCGGGCCGTCCCGCAGTGGGCGCTCCCGGCTGATAATACGCCGTAGTTTGCGACGGCGCTTTGAAATCGGGAATCGGTGTCACGCCATACTGATTGCGCGGTAACTTTCCGAATTCATGTGCCAGTTGTGGATCGATCGATTTCGCTACGATCTTATATGCGTTGACCAGATCTTCCGGTTTATCGAAATAAAAACGTTTATCCGCCCGCAGAAATTCCGTGAAATCGTGAAAGCTGCCCTTGAAATCGATGGACGCGATGACCTTGTCCATCTCGGCACGAATGCGCTTCACTTCGGCCAACCCGATTTCGTGAATCTGCTGTGGAGTCAGATTCGTAGTGGTTTGCCAGCGTACATGAAACGCGTAGCTCGCCGCCCCATTGGGCAGCGCAGTCACGGCAATTGAATCGCGGCACGCCGGCAGATACGCATTCGCCACATAATCATGCAATTTCAGAAACGCCGGACGGATGGACGTGCTGTAAATTTGCTTCGCGCGTGCCATTAGTCGGGTACGATCCGCCTCACCCACCGAAAGTGGAAACTCCGTGAACGCCTGCAGCAGCG
>DASSYL010000436.1:0-4138 GCA_035703315.1 Candidatus Acidiferrum sp.
GGCAGAGACGCGAGCGGCTTCGGCGGCGGGGAGCACCTGGTAGCCGCTGGGTCGGCGTGAGAAGTTCCGGTTTGAAACAGCGCGTCGAGCATGGGCTAGTGCGCCTTGGGTCGAGGACACGGGGAAAACTTCATCCATTGCGCGGGATTGACGTTCATGCCGTTGACATAGAGAACCCAGTGGAGATGCGGACCGGTGGAGCGGCCGGTGGAGCCGGCGAAACCAAGGATATCGCCGCGCTGGACTTGCGCGCCAGGCTCGACAGCGAGTTTGGACATGTGGAGGTACATGGACTCCAGGCCTTGTCCGTGGTCGATCCCGACTGCGTTGCCGAGTACGTTGAACTGTTGGGCGAAGGTGAGGGTGCCGGCGGCGACAGCCCGGATGGGTTCGCCAGCGGGAGTGCGCTGATCTACGCCGCCGTGATATTCGCCGGTGGGCTTGCCGTTATGAAGGCGCTTGACGCCGAAAGGAGAGGTCATGCAGCCGGAGACGGGCGGAGCGAGGGGGTCCTGCCAAGCGCGGGTAGTGGATATGGTTTCCTTGAAAGTTTTGAGGAGCGCCATTTCTTCCGGGGTGGAATGTAATGCTTCGATTTCGGGACTTAGTTTGACGTTTTGCGTGGGAAAGACAGTCTTGCGGATCGTGACGCGCAGCGTCTGAGGCGAAAGGTCCGTCACAGCGAAGATGTTCAGATCGAAAGTGCCAGGCTTGTCTTGTACTGAAATGGGGAGCAAACCGAGGCGCGTGCCGTCAGGCTGAATAAACAATTCAGCTTCGCGATTATTCAGGCGGGCTTTCGTATAGTCTGCGCGGCAGGAGATGCGGAGAGTTTCGCCGAGCTTTACGGATTTCGGTGTTACGGTGCACTTTTGCGCGAGCGTTGGGACAGCAACAAGTACGTAGACGAGAAGGGAACGAATGGCGCGTCGGAGTGAAACTGAGACAATGGGGACGCAATTCTTCATAGATTTGTGATCGCGATTCGAGTTGGTATTCTCCGGGGCAAAGGGCGGACTGGCAAGTGGAGTTGCCTGTTCCCGAACGCCTACCACAGTTGGAGCACACATGCGACGTTGGATGCAAGTAGCGATCAGGCCCTATCTGTTTTGTGCCGTTTGTTTTGCAATAGCAAGTCTTGTTTATGGCATTGCTGCGCGAGGACAGAGTTCTGCGACTGAACTAACCGGAATGTGGACGGCGAGTGTGGGAAACGGGCCGGCCATGCGGGGCACATGGCTGGCGCAGGTATCGCAAGGCACGCCGAACGCGGCCAGCGGCTCCTGGAGTTTGTTGAACGACGCCAGCGAGATTGTGCTGATCGGGACGTGGTCGGCGCGGAAAACGCCGAAGAGATGGGAAGGGGGCTGGACGGCGCGAGCCAGAAACGGGAGCGCGCTATCCGGAACGTGGAACGCTGCTATAGGCGACTTCCAGGGCAAGACGCTGCAGGAGATGCTGGCACTGACGATGCAAAAGCAGATCGGCGGGGCCTGGCAGAGCGGACGCTATCAGGGAAATTGGTGGCTGGAGGGCAGCGGCAAGCAAGGCAGACCCTAACGGCTTTTCGGAAGGGGACAAATGCAAGGAGCGCGGGATGCGCGTGCTACAATCTGCGAGCTGAGAAAGCCATGGCCGAACCCCTAGCCACTAACGAAGCGGTGCTGGAAGTGATATCGCCGGATGGCGCACGGCGGTATGCCCGCGTGGCGCAAACGCCGTACATGATCGGGCGCGGGGCGGAAACCGGCAATCATTTACAACTTAACGATCGAAGGATTTCGCGGCAGTGCGCGGCGATCGTGGTGGAAGCGAACCGGTTTTATATAGAGGATCGCGGGCAACGACGCGGCGTTTTTGTAAACAACGAGAAGGTGGAGAGCCGGGCGTTGCAGGACGGCGACATCATCACCTTTGGGCTGGAAGATTCGTACGAAATTGTGTTTCGGTCATCTGCGGAACCGGGTGGCGAGACAATTCCGCAACTGTTGACGCGAATCGAGCACATCACGAGTTCGGAGCCGTCGGCATCAGCCACCGGCGGGTTGCGCAAGCTGAATATGCTCCTGGAAGCGAGTTCGCTGCTGCACTCACAGCTGCCGCTAGACTCGGTGCTGGCGAAGATGCTGGACCATGCGGTGGCGGTGCTGGACGCGGACCGCGGACTGCTGCTGGAGAATGGCGCGGACGGAACGCTGAAAGTGCGGCTGGCGCGGCGGAGCGGCGGATTGCGATTGCCGCCGGAGAGCGTGGCGCCGAGCCAAACGGCGATCCAGTTGGCGCTAAAACAGCACGCGCCGGTCATCACCGAAGATCTGGCACAGGCCGAAGCGGATTTGCAGGCCGCACAGAGCATCGTGGCGCAGCGGCTGCGCGCAGTCGTGGTGATTCCGTTGTATTCGATCACGCGGGCGAATTCTCAGGAGTCGATGATCAACTTGCGGCGCGGCGATTTTCTGGGCGTGCTGTATTTGGATTCCCGGCGTCCGGCCGCATTCTCAAAGTTGGACCGCCAGATCCTGGACGCACTGGCGGCGGACGCGGCGAGTACCTTGGACAACGCGCGACTGGTGGAGCGCGAACGCGAACGACAGCGCATGGAGCAGGAAATCAACATTGCGCGCGACATCCAACAGGCGCTGTTGCCGAAGGATTTTCGCGAGTTCCCACACCTGGCGGTATCCGGATGCAACTTCCCTTGCCTTTCGGTGGGGGGCGATTACTTCGATGTGTTCCCGATGAGCGAAGGGCGCACGGCTTTTCTGATAGCAGACGTGTCGGGAAAAGGCTTGGGCGCGGCGCTTCTGACGACGATGCTGCAAGGCGCGCTTTCGGGGATGACACTGGGGAACGATCCGGTAAAGGTATTTAATCACGTGAACCGGTTTTTGTGCGATCACGCGGAAGTCGGGCGCTACGCGACAATGTTTTTCGGCGTGCTGGACGCGGATGGGCACATGGAGTTCATCAATGCGGGACATCCTTCACCAATTCTGATTCGAAAAGAAAGCGTGGAAGAGGCTTTCACGGAGGGATCATATCCCGTCGGGCTGGTGCCAGATGCGGAGTACACGGCGGCGTGCTTGCGATTGGAACCAGAAGACACGCTGGTACTCTTCAGTGATGGT
The DNA here is from genome assembly GCA_035703315.1 of Candidatus Acidiferrum sp. Classification (GTDB taxonomy): domain Bacteria; phylum Acidobacteriota; class Terriglobia; order Acidiferrales; family UBA7541; genus Acidiferrum. The sequence continues at coordinate 3,129 of DASSYL010000436.1, forward strand.
GTAACGGAAGCAATGGATCCGGACGAACAGCTTTTCGGCGTACCGCGACTGCGCGAGGTTCTGTCCGACAAGAAGGAAATGCAGCTGGAGGACATACAAAAGAGCGTGCTGGAAGCGGTAGAGAATTTCTCACGCGGCGCGCGACAAGCGGATGATTTGACACTGCTCTTGATTCGCTACCGGTCGGCGGATGTAACCGCAGTCACGGATACTGACTTGCGGGCCTCGTCCGCAAGCGCCGCAGACTAAGGTCTTTCACTAACAGCGATATATGCTTTACCTGATCAAAGGACGGTTGTTATTGCCTGGCGACATAAGTTTTTCTTGATTTCGATGCGGCGACAGGAATAAGAAAGACGTGTTGTCGGCGCGCGTAGCATCCCAGGACCATGGGTTATGGAGACGCGATGCAACCCTCTCGTAGAGACTTCCTGAAAATTGGCGGTGTTGGTGGTGCGGCTGCGGCGGTTTTTGGTTTTGATTTGAAACCGGCCTTTGCGCAGCTGCGGCAGTTGAAGGTTGGGCGCGCGAACGAAACCCGCTCGACGTGTCCGTACTGCGCGGTGGGCTGCGGAACCATCATTTACACGATTGGCGACCGCGCAAAAAACGTAACCGCGCAAGTGGTACATGTCGAGGGCGACCCCGATCATCCAACCAACCGCGGCACACTATGCCCAAAGGGATCTTCACTGCAGCAAGAGATCATGAACGACCGGCGCTTGCTAAAGCCCCTGGTGCGCCGGCCCGGCGCCACTGAATGGCAGGACATTTCCTGGGAAGATGCGATTAACGAAATCGCGACGCGTGTGAAGAAGACTCGGGATGACACTTTCGTCGAGAAGGATTCGGCGGGACACACGGTCAACCGGCTGGAATCTCTCGCGTGGATCGGCGGCTGTACCGATACCAATGAGTTTAACTATCTGGTCGTGAAAGCGATGCGCGCTCTGGGGGTAGTGCACTTAGAAAACCAGGCCAGAGTTTGACACGGCCCCACGGTCTCAAGT
>DASSYL010000484.1:0-5111 GCA_035703315.1 Candidatus Acidiferrum sp.
ATCTTTCCGCCGCGCGTGACGACCAGCGCGAGTTCCGGTTCGGGCACGTTCCAATGTGAATCACGACGGATGCGCACCGCGCCGCCGGGGCCGACGACGCGGTGCGCGGTCGCCTTGAAGAAGAGCTCCGGGCGATCCGCCGTATAGACGCGGTCGTAAAAATCTCCGCCGCCTGCGGTTTGCGACTCTTCGATGCGTGCTGTACGGCTTCGGAAATAGGTGACGCCAGCCGCCCAGACTTCCTGGCTGACAATCGGCGGCAGGATCTTTCCGCCGAAATCGCTCGCGGCTAAAGGCAAGCCGGTATCCAGCAGATGGCGTAAGTAACGGACGATGTCTTCCCGGTTGATTAGCTCGTCCCAGTCGGCCTCGAACGAGTAAGCGCTCGTGCCGTCTTGAATGATAACGCCGTCTTTCACTCGGTAGATTCTCACTTTCGGTATCCTCGAATTGGGATTGATTGACAGTTGCTTGAGCAAGCGCTCCCGCTACGAATCCAGCGCGCGAACACCCGCTTCGATGACACGGACGCTACGGATGTTTCGGAGTCTTGTGAGCATCGGTACTCGCTTCATAGTCCTGATAGCATTACTTGCAATCCTTACCGAAACATAGATTCTTGCTGAAGAATGGCATCACGTAATTCTGAAAACGAACCGCCACCGCACTGGTATGAGTGCCTTGATAGACTTCAAAGCTGTTCGCAATCCCGTATTTATCCAGCACATCGTGTAGCTTGCCGGTATCGAGACGTAATCCATCCTTGTCTCCCACATCCAGCGCGATCGCGCGATATTGGCGCAAGTCACCAATGTACTGGTCTATGAAGTTCAGCGGCGCGTTCGCCGCCCATTTCGCCAGGACATCAGGTTGTGGTTCGCCGCCCTTTCGGGGCAGGGCAAGATACAGCGGAGGGTTCTTCGGATCTGGTGACCATGCAGCCCCGCTTGCGAGCTGGGCACGAGCGCCAAACGGCAGCTTGGCCGAATCTTCAGGCGTCTTCACCGCTTCCAGTGTCTTATCGATCTCCGGGTTTCCGGGCCCGGCAGGCCGTGAAGATAGACAACACGGGCTCATAATGTACAAGCTGCCAAACACGTCCGCGTGCTTCATCCCGATCCGCGTTGCGCCGTAGCCTCCCATTGAGTGCCCAACCAACCCGCGGGCCAGCCGGTTTGGAATCGTGCGGTAATGTGCGTCGATATAGGAAACCACATCGCGCGATATGAACTTTTCAAAGTCTCCGGTAGTCACGGAACTCGAATACATTGAACCGTTGTGCACGGTTTTGGAATCGGGCAGCACGACGATCATCTCTTTCGCCCCTTGTGCGAAAGCGCCCTCTATCGTTTGCGGTACATGGATTTCCTGGCCCCACTGCTCGGCACCGATAGAATAACCGTGCAGCGCATAGACAACCGGATAGCGGCGAGTCTTCTCCTTGGCATAGCTCGGCGGCAGAAACACGAGTGCGTCCCGGTCAACCGCATCTCCCTCCAGGTTCCCTTCGAGGGTCGTCCCATGAATCTTTATGCGTTCTACCTGAACCGGCTTCGCGCCGGGCACCACGGCAGGAACCTCGGTCTTCACCTGTGCTGCAATTATCGCCACCCCGATCAACAATAGGAGCGCTGCTGCTCGAAAGAATTTCGCAATGATCATCTTGTCCTTTCGTGAAGCTAAGCAGAAAGCGAAGGTACGGCGGAAAATTCACGCTCGTGATATTCAAAATAATCGAAATCCGCCGGATGTCCCGTGCCGGCGTAGTCCTGACAGCACATTCCAACAAACGCGCCGGTAAAATTCGGCAACCCCGGCGGGCCGGCTTCGTCCGATAGAATGCTCGCATCGAAGACTTCCGGCAGCCATTGCCAGTCGCCGCCGACACGAAACGCGAAGCGCAGCCGTTCGTAATCGACCTCAACGCGCAGTTGCACCGGCATGCCCGCGGCGATGCCGATCGGCGGCGTGAATATGTCCGGCAGCTCCGGGTGACAGGTCATCACGCGGATGTGCTTGCCGATAACATCATCAGTCGACACGTAGAGATAGTGGAATTTGAAGCCGTTATAGTAGCAGATCAGCCCGGCCTGTTGCTGATAGTGTCGCGGCTCGAACTCGATGACCGTTGAAGCGCTGTAACAATGCGCCTGCTGCCGCCGCGCAACGAGGGCCTGGCGAAACATACTGCCCGTCGTCTCGCGCCCAAATAAGCGCAGGTAGCCAGGCCGCGCTGTCAGGCTGAACAGTTCGTCCGGCCAGGGCGAACGCAGCCACTGAAAATCGATCGGCAAAGTCGCGCTGTCGAAATCTTCACGCGTCGGAACGGGCGGGAACTGGTACGGCGGCAACTCCGGCGCGGCAGTTTCGCGCGCTGGAAAGGCATCGCGGTTTTCTGTGTACAACCAGTCGTCCGCGCCCCAGACCATTCTTTGAATTGCCGTTTCGCGCCCCAGCGTGCAGCGCCCGCGGTTGTGAAGCGGACGTCCGCAGAGGTAGGTCATATAGGTCTCGCCGTGCTGGGTCTCGACCAGATCAGCGTGCCCGGCGCGTTGCAATTCAGCATCCGGGCGGTTGCGCGCGGTCAGAATATAGGTGTTCGGGTGGAGCTCGTATGGCCCCCGCAATTCGCGAGAACGTGCCATCGTCACGGCGTGGCCCCAGCCGGTGCCGCCTTCCGCGGTGATCAGGTAGTAATAGCCCTTGCGCTTGTAAAGATGCGGCGCTTCGGTGAAGCCAATAGATGTTCCGGCGAAGATATTGCTCCGTTCGCCGATCAATCTGCGTTCGGCAGTCGAGTATTCTTGTAACACGATTCCGCCGAACCGATTCTTGCCCGGCCGGTGATCCCAGAGCATATTGACCAGGTACTTTCGCCCGTCATCGTCGTGAAAAAGCGAAGGGTCAAAGCCGCTGCTGTTCAGATAGACCGGGTCTGACCATTCGCCGTCAATCGTCGTGCAGGTCACGAGATAATTCTGCATATCGCGTAAGCCCGCACCGACAGCACCCGGCTGCGAGGTGCGGCCGTAGCGTTTGACGTCCGTGTAGATCAGATAAAAGAGCCCTTGGTCAAACGACAAACAGGGCGCCCAGACGCCGCAGGAATCCGGGTCGCCCAACATATTCAATTGACTCGGGCGGTTCAAAGGGCGCGACAGCAGCCTCCAATGCAGGAGGTCGCGAGAATGATGAATCTGCACTCCGGGGAACCATTCAAATGTTGAAGTAGCTATGTAGTAATCGTCACCGACTCGAACAATCGAAGGGTCCGGATTGAAGCCTCGTAGAATCGGATTTTGAATCGTGGCCATCGTCTGTCCGCAATCCCTATCACTGATGGGCAAAGACAAGCCTGGCGCCGGGACCCTTGCTAAATCGAAACTTCCTCTGGGCGCGTGGCCTCCATCCCCGCGCCCGTCGTCACATTAGTCTTAACAACAGTCCACAAGATCACCGCACCCAGGACATCCAACAAGCCAAGGCAGATGAAAAATGGCGTGTAGCCGATCTTCAACACGAGAGCACCGATTAGAAGCGAAAAGACCAGGAGGCCGGCGTTGCCGAATGTGCCCGCCATCCCCGTCACCGTGGCGACCTCGTTCTTCCTGAATAGATCAGAAGACATGGTGATCACGGTCACGGATAGGGTCTGATGAGCAAAACCGGCAAGACTGAGCAGCGCAATCGCAGCATACGGACTTTGCACGAAGCCAACAAAGCCGACACCAAGCATAGTAATAGCGCCCAGCGTGAATGCCGCGCGCCGCGCGTCAATGAGGCTGATGCGCCAGTATTTTTGCATCCACAGGCTGAACGTTCCACCGAACAGGCAGCCAATGTCGGCCGCCAGAAATGGCAGCCACGCAAAAAGCGCGATTTGCTTCAAGTCCCACCCGCGCGTCTGCGACAAGTAAAGCGGCATCCAGAACGTCAGGGTTCCCCACGTCGGATCCGCGAGAAAGCGAGGCAGCGCGATGCCCCAGAAGTTCCGTTGGCGCAGCAGTGACAGGACGGCGGGCCGTGATCCGTCGGACTTTAAGTGTCCCTCCTGCCCGGCGGCGATGTAGTCACGCTCCGCCGGAGAAAGCGCCGGGTGTTTTTCCGGCGGATGGTAGAGCCACATCCACAGGGCGACCCAAACCAGGCCCACCGCCCCGGTTATCACAAAAGCCGACTGCCAGTTATATTGCAGAATCGCCCATGCGACCAGAGCCGGCGCAAGCATCGAGCCAACCGAGGCCCCGATGTTGTAGACACCCCCTGCAAGGCCGCGCTCTTTAGCCGGAAACCATTCCGCCGTGGCCTTCATCCCAGCGGGGTTTGCCGAGCCCTCGGCCAACCCCAAAAGTCCGCGAAGCCCCGCCAGCACTTGCCAGTTGTGCGCCAACCCGTGCGCCATGCTGATGAGCGACCACGCAAATGCGAAGAGCCCAAACCCACGCTTCAGCCCGATCACGTCCAGCACATAGCCGCAGAGCGGTTGCAACATGATCGCGCCCTGAAATGTGGCGACAACCCAAGAGTATTGCTCCGTACTGATATGCAGGTCTTCGAGCAGCGTCGGCGCGGCGACCGAAAGCGTGCTGCGCGTCAGATAGTTGATGATCGAGCCAAACATTATCAAGCCGATCATCCGCCACCGCAGCCCTCTAATTCTAGACATTACGGGCACGGTCCTTTACTTGCCAAAGATTGAGATACCTCAGTTGCCTTTTCTTGAGCCACGTGCAATCCTCGCGCCCGGATTTCATTCCATTTCGCGTGGTTGCCGCAAGTCAGGCAAGGTCCGAAAAATGGTGAGCACGCGACTGTGGCCGTAATGCTCACCAATCCTATCTTGCCCTTCGCAGCCGCCCAAAAGGTTGAATCAGCGCGAAACAGACATAAACATATTCGGCGGTGCTATTGCTGAGAAGGAGATCGAGTGGCGTTGAAGTATACGACAGGATAAGAATTGGTGACCAGAACGATTGCCCTACTGGAATGCTTAGCGTCGGGCGAGCAAAGAGTTCACTGAGCTAAGATCCTTGTCACGAGATGATGGTAGGCTACAAAAAAATCTTTCGAAAGATGGCCTGAACTATCTGGCGCGGTATCGAAGCGATCTT
>DASSYL010000214.1:0-5060 GCA_035703315.1 Candidatus Acidiferrum sp.
TTTTCCGGCGCGCTCGTCGCTCACGTCGTAGAGGCCGATGAGCTCGTCATCTGGACCGATGTCGACGGCATCTATACCGCCAATCCTCATGAATCCGCAGAAGCCCGTCTGCTCCACGAGCTCTCTTACGACCAGGCTCACGCTTTGGCGACTGCCGGCGCAAAAGTCCTTCACGCCAAGGTGTTGCCCCTTGCCGCTGAAACCGAAATGGTCGTCTGGGTTCGCAACACCTTTAACCCGCGCTTCCGCGGCACACGCATTGGCCCGTCGGCTCTTGGCGCGCTTACCCAGAATTCTGTTGTCGCCGCTCCGCGCGGTTGTCACAATTCCAATTCCCGAGGTGCAGCATGAGCCCGTCGCCGTTCCAGCCCCAACCAAAGTTCCGTGCCGGAGTCCTCGGCGCCACCGGCATCGTCGGCCAGCGCCTAGTTCACCTCCTCGCCGGCCATCCCTGGTTTGAACTCACCGAAGTCGCCGCGTCCGAACGGTCGTCCGGAAGGAAATACTGCGAAGCCGTGACGTGGCATCTCAACGAACCGATCCCCGCTGCCGCAGCCGACCTCGTTGTTAAAGGTCTCGAGCCAACCCTGGATTGTGACTTCGTCTTCTCCGCTCTCGATTCCTCCGTCGCCGGCCCCGCCGAAGAGGATTTCGCCCGCGCCGGCTATCCCGTCGTCAGCAACTCTAAGAATCATCGAATGTCGCCCGACATCCCGCTGCTCGTCCCCGAAGTGAACGCCGCTCATCTCGACGCCATTCCCCTGCAGCAGAAAAATCGCGGCTATGGTTCCGGCTTCATCGTCACCAATCCCAACTGTTCCACCGCCGGACTTGTCCTAGTGCTCAAGCCGGTCGCCGATGCGTTCGGCCTCGAAAAACTCTTTGTCGTTACCATGCAGGCCGCGTCCGGCGCAGGCTACCCCGGTGTCCCGTCGCTCGATATCCTCGGCAACGTCGTTCCCTTCATCAGTGGCGAAGAAGAAAAGTTGGAAACCGAGCCGCAAAAACTCCTCGGCAAATGGGACGGTTCACGCTTCGTCGAGGCCGGCCTCGGCATCAGCGCCCACTGCAACCGCGTGCCGGTAGAAAACGGGCACCTCGAATCGGTCTCCATGAGCCTCAAAAAAGTCGCCACGCTCGCCGAAGTTCGCGAAGCCCTCCGCGATTTCACCGTCAGCGAAGAGCTCGCCGCGCTTCCGACTGCCGTTAAGAGTCCAATCGTCGTTCTCGACGAAGAAAACCGCCCGCAGCCCCGCCGCGACGTCAATGCGGGAAACGGCATGGCCGCCGCCGTAGGCCGCATCCGTGAATGCCCGCTCCTCGACGTTAAACTCACCCTGCTTTCTCACAACCTGCTACGCGGCGCAGCCGGCGCTGCCCTGCTCAACGCCGAACTCCTAGCCGCCCGCGGCCTTTTCCCCCGCACCCGCGTCTCCGCCAGCGAAGCCGCACAACCGCAACCCGTCGCACCCTAACCGCTTGCGGGCCACTTAAAGGCTGATTACTTTGGCTGTAAAAACCGCTGTCTCCGACGACGGCTTTGAACAAACCAGGCCATTGGCTAAGTGGACCAAGAAATCGCGCAGCCGTTTGTTCAACGACACCTTGAAGGAATACGTGGCACAGTGCTACCCGACATAGGTGAGCAGGAGACGAATGATGCCCTCCATGCAGTCGGTTACAAAGAGCCGGTCTTTGCCTCAGCCGCCGCTCGCCGGATTTATCGGAAACGTCCAAAATTTCGCAGCTGTGGCGCGGTCGCTCAGATCACAACCGCGATCTCTCTATTGGTCGCAGCCGTGTGCGCGGCCAGTAATTCCGCCAGTCGTTGGTTCCACTGTTCCAATCCGCTTGGTCCGCCGAAGGCAACGATAATCGCCAAAACGCGCTTGGTGTTTTCTGTCACCATGGTTCGCTCGGAGTCGCTCGTCGCGCTGCCGTGCGGACCCTTCGCGTCGGCAAACAGCGGCAAACCTTCCAGGTTTAGGTCGTACTTTCCAATTCCTTTGTACGTTTCGCCCGCGCGGCCCGCGCGAAATTCAATCGCGCCTTCCACATGCGCCAGATCGTAAAGTCCAATCGGCAGACGGCTTTCGACGGAAACCAGATTGATCACGTCCACCACGGAATTGATGCGCGGTAGCCCTTTACCGGCAATCACGCGCCGCAGCAATGCCTCCGCCGATCCCCGGTAGCGAGCCGGATCTTTTCCCAGTGCCTTGTACCCCAATCGCGTCGCCAGAAATGCCGGCGCTTCCAGAATCGCCCGCGGATCGGCCAGCTTGACGATTCGCTCTTCGCAAGCTCGCAGCAGTTCATCCAGCGGCGCCGGCGTTGGTCCGGTTTCTACTTCGCATTGGACACAGCCAAGCGCGGCTTTGGCGCACTTTGCTTTCAGTTGTTGGGAAATCCGGACGTCGATCATGCGCGCGGCGCTTCGAATCCAGCGGAGCTTTCTGTCTTCATACGCACTACTTCAGACTCCGGATGTACGCCACCAGTCCCTGAATCTCGTCAGGCTTCAGGCTCTTGCCATACGCGGGCATTTTGTTCTTACCCTTCTCGATTGCATCCTTCAACTCCGCGTCGCTCTTGCCCGCGACTCTCGGATCGGAAAAACTCACGACGCCCATGTTTTTGCCCGCCGGCGAGTCGCCCTTTCCCGTCGCGCCATGGCACACCGCGCATTTCGCCTTATACAACGACGTGCTCTTGTCGTCCGCCTTCGCCAAGCCCGCGATACCAGTGAGGCATGCAACAACCGCAGCTGCTTTGTAAATCCAATTCGATCTGCTGACGCGATCCATGGCCGACCTCCGCTTGGCGCCATCATAATACGCATGCGGCACTCGGTGGTTCGAATTGGGCGATTTAGAGTTCCTAAAAGGCGAGCCGTCTCCGTTTGTGATGCACTTTGCTCTCGGCAGGACCAGTACTTTGCATATTGCGAGTTCGCGTGCTTCGATTGGGGGGCATGGTTATTGATTCTATTGGACTTATGCCCTTGTCAAATCTGGTCTTCCAGCGTCAGCAGATCGCCAGTCATACCGCTGAATTCCTGGCTCCATTGCAGCTGGTTGTTTTCCATGTTTTCCAGCTTCACAGAAATGCGCAGCTGCTTTCCGGCGCCTTGCACCAGGCCATGCACGATCATGTTGACGCCGAGTTCCTTGGCGATCTGCGGCAAAGGTGTTTTCTGTTCATTCAATTTTTGCGCGGCGGTAGTGGAAGTGATGCGTACATCGTTCACCTGGAAAAGTTTTGCCGTCAGCGCTTCGCCCAAACCATCCGCCACATAGTTCAGGGAATCGTCGTTGCCCAGCACCCGAAACGGCAAAATCGCCACGTACTTTCCGGCGGAGAGTGGCGGAAGGGCCGTGCTGGCGCTGGTCGTAGTGTTTGTTGAATTGGCGCGGAACAGCCAGTTGCGCGTGTGGGGCAGCGCGAAGAAGGTGATCACCAGCAGTACAAAAATGCCGATCAAAGCGCCGGTCCACTTCGCGGCTTTCGGAGTAATCGGAATTACCACGCTTTGCGATTGGGAAGGGGAGCGCGTGTGGGAATGCGATGACAAAGTCGGGCTGCGGTGTGAGTCGATGTCCGCGATAATTTCGTCGGCGCTCTGATAGCGGTCGGCCTGATTTTTTTCCAGGCAGTGCAGGATGATGCGCACCACCCAGTCCGGCAGATTCGGGTTGACCAGCTTTGGATCCTTCGGCATTTCCTTGACACGCTGGTACATCACCTGCCAAGTAGATTCGCCGGCGAAGGGAACTTCGCCCGTAGCCATTTCGTAAATCACCAGACCCAACGAGTACAGATCGCTGCGGTGATCCACTTTGCCGCCCTCGACTTGTTCCGGCGACGACTTGTTCCGGCGACATGTATTTCGGCGTGCCGACGAACGCCCCGCTGCGCGTCATGCCCATCTTTGCGGTTTCAAACGAGGTGGCCAGGCCAAAGTCCGACACGTAGACGTGATCGTTGTTTCCCACCAGCACGTTGTGCGGCTTGAAGTCGCGGTGCACAACTCCTTCGGAGTGCGCGGCGGAGAGCGCTTCGCAGAGTTGCCGGGCAAATTTCAGGCAGCGCTCGAGCGGAAGCGGATGATCCTTCTTCAGCACTAGATTCAAGTCCTGGCCTTCGACATAAGCCATGGTGATGAACTTGACACCGTCGGCGCCTCGCTTAAATCGTGGATGCGCAAAATATTTTTGTGCGAGATGCGGCTGGCCAGGAGCAACTCGTGTTTGAAGCGCAAGATGACTTGCGCGTCGGTGGTGAGCTCCGAAAGCAGGACTTTGATGGCGATAACGCGGCCTAGATCGCGGTCGGTGGCTTTGTAGGCGCGGCCCATGCCGCCTTCGCCGAGGAGTTCGTCGATTTGAAAGCGCGGACCAAGCTCGTCGCCCGGCTCCAGCACGCGTGAGCGCCCACCCGAGCCTCCTGACGAACGGCTTTGCGAGGGCGAATGGCCGCTCGGAGTGCCACCATCGTGTCTTTGAAATCGGATGGAGCTAAGGAAGGCTTGGCGTCACCGTGCGTGGTTCCCGAGTGCCCGGGGCTGTCCATGGTGCGATCGTCCATGGAATCGTGTAACTGCGCGCGGCAGTGCGCGCAGCTAACGGCGGATTCTGGGTTCTCGCGGCCGCACGAAGGGCATTTCATGGTTGAGGGCTTCTCAGATGGCGACGCCGGAACCAGAATTATCCTGTACCGGCAAAAGCCCCACAAGCGATTTCTCTGCTTGGCCGTGCTAAAATGTACGTTCTGTAGGCTCGTAGCTCAGTTGGTTAGAGCGCCACCTTGACACGGTGGAGGTCTGGGGTTCGAGTCCCCACGAGCCTACCACTCCTTCTTGGCGTCTCGGGTCGCTCATGCGTTTCAATTACTTGCGAGCAACGCATTGTGAGGTGTGAGGCATTGGCGTCTGTTTGTGCCATAACCTCTCGATTTACCACTCGAGATTGCGCCCAGAGCCTGGCGTATCGGACTTCCGAGGTCAAGGATTCAACTTGGGGTGATTGACAGCAATCCAGCGCTCGACTAGCTCGAAGAAA
>DASSYL010000390.1:0-2239 GCA_035703315.1 Candidatus Acidiferrum sp.
GGGGCCTGCGGCCGGCTCGGTTTGCCTGCCTCCGGTTATCTGATGGGCACGTATGAGAACCCAGCGAACGCCGGGGATGGGTATGCGATGGCTTATCATGCGGGAGCGGAGTTGACCAACATCGAGTGCTTTCAAGTCAACCCGCTGCTTAAGGATTACAATGGCCCGGCGTGCGCGTATGTCAGCGGGCCATTCGGCGGCTACACGGTCAACGCGAAGGGCAATCGCTTCATGCTTTCGGACTATTGGAGCGGGCAGATGATGTGGGAGTTCTACCGCGAGCTGCATAGCGAAAATGGCCCTGTCTATCTAAAGATGGATCATCTTGCCCCGGAGACGGTCAACGAGATCGAGCAGATTTTACACACCACCGAGCGCCCAAGCCGCGGGCGCTTTCACGCCGGCAGAGGAGTGAATTACGGCAGCAATTTGATCGAGATGTCAATTTCGGAGATCGGCCTGTGCAGCGGACACAGCGCTTCGGGGGTTTGGATCAACGAGCGGGGGGAAACGACGGTGCCGGGCCTGTACGCCGCCGGGGACATGGCTTCTGTCCCCCACGGCTACATGCTCGGCGCCTTCACCTTCGGAAAGATTTCCGCGCGGAATGCGGTCGAGTTTCTGCGCTCGGCTCGAGATTGCCGGTTGGATGATGGACAGGTCGAGGCGGAGCAGAAGCGAGTGCTTCGGCCATTGCTGCAGTGTGACGGCATTCCGCCTCATCAATTTGAATACAAGCTACGGCGGCACGTGAACGACTACCTGCAGCCGCCGAAAACGGCATCTCGGCTCGAAAAGGGGTTGAATTATTTTGAACGCGCACGCCAAGAACTGGAACAACTAGGAGCGGCCGATCCGCATGAGCTGATGCGTGCCAATGAAGCGGACTTCATCCGCGACTGTGCCGAGATGGCTGCGCGTGCGTCGCTCTTCCGTACGGAAAGCCGCTGGGGACTTTATCACCACCGCCTTGACTACCCTGAAATGGACGACGCGAACTGGTTTGTCCACGTCAACCTGAAGAAGGGCGAGGACGGCGCAATGAAGCTCTTTCGCAGGCCCGTCGAGCCCTATGTGATCCCGCTCGGCGCCGAGGAACTGCGCTCCTACCACCGGTTGCGGATTGAAACGATGGCTGCATGAGCTCGAAACCTATTGTTGCCGGAAGGCTGAAATTTGCCTCGGAAAGCGAAGCCGCTTCGGTGGCGAAATCCGTGCCCAACCGCCAGGTCGCACGACTCTTCGATGTGCCGGTCGTAGTGCACGAGGAACGATGTATCAAAGGGTGTCATATCTGCGTGGAGTCCTGTCCTGTGGACTGCCTCGCGATCAATCCAGCCACGGGCAAGTCGCACATGAAATATGATGACTGCTGGTATTGCCTGGCGTGCGAAGTGGACTGCCCGACCAACGCCATAACCGTGAAAATTCCCTTTCTAATTCGATGAGCATCACCCTTGATGACAAACAAACGCAGCAGATCTTCCTGACCTTGGCTGAGAGCCTGGAGGGCGGCGAGCCGCTGCCGACAAAACTCTTAGTCACCTCTTTGCAGCATCCGGAAGCCTCGATCCGCCGTCTTGCCATCGAGGTGATTCAACTCGAGAACGATCCCGCAGTCCTCCCAGCGCTGCTGCGAGCGACGGCTGACGCGAATGTGGAAGTCAGCCTGCTCGCGAGCGAAGTGTTACGGTCGTTCCAGAATCCTGCCGCTGTCGAGCATCTCGTGGCTGCCCTGGAGAGTTCTGCTTCGGAGACTCGTCTGGCTGCCTTGGTAGCATTGCGAGAGCGCCGGGAACCAGAAGCCCTGGGCCGCTTGGTTCGGCGACTAAGCGATCCGGAGCCAGAAATTCGACGGCAAGCGGTAACCGCAGTGGCGAACTATCGAAAGCGTGATCACTTGCCGGCGTTGCGCTCGGCGCTACGGGACGAAAATGCGGCCGTCCGTAAAGTGGCGATGGCCGCTGTGGCGCAATTCGATGATGCCTTCGTCTTCGATGACCTCGTTGCGGCGCTGGCCGACGGCCATTGGGAGGTGCGTCGCGAAGCCACGCTTGCGCTCGGACGATTCCCGAGTGAGGACGCCAAGGCCGCCCTCATAGCCACGCTTGAAGATCCAGCCTGGCAGGTGGTGCGCGAGGCGGCTCTCAGCCTTTCTCGACTCCGAGCCGATGGTGGCGAGGCCGTGGCGACGCTGCTCACCCACGACCTGGCCGATTTGCGCATTGCCGGAGCCGTG
>DASSYL010000397.1:0-6873 GCA_035703315.1 Candidatus Acidiferrum sp.
CTCGACGCACGCGAGCGAGTAAATGCTGCACTTCCGATCAGTTTGGCTTCTTCGGTGCCGCCACCCGGACCAAGCGCAGATCCATGAAATCCTGCTTCGAGCGCATCCCATGCGAGACTTGGCATCTGCTCAGAGCCAATCAGGCCCGAGGCTAGTCGTGCCCCTCGATTTGCGAACGGTCAAACTCCAAGTCCGTCATCGCCCTTGGTCCTTTATAGTACACAACGAGATCAGTCGGCTGAGGCGCAGAAGTTGAACGGCGCGAGGATTGGCGATTACGACACAGCGCTCGCCGGGGCAAGGACGCAACGAGACTACGACACTTGTGGTGGCGGCGTACGATCGACACAAGGAATTGCGAGCGTCTGGGGTTGCGGCGAAAAGGCAGAAGAAAAAAGGCGAAAGTCAGGCGTAAACCGAGTGCTAGTCCCACAGAAAAAATTGCAGACTGGAAAAAATAATCTTGACACTACATCACTCCTGGTAGAAACTCTCGTCCGCGCCAGTATCTGCCTTCCCCCACAGAACGTTCCGACGTTCCTCTCCTATCCGCACGCCGGACAAAAGTCAGCGAGGAGTACCGGTGTCCGCACATATGGAAAAAGAGTCTTTGAACTCATTAGAGATGGACAGGGAAGTCATCCGCTGCAAGACGTGCGGGTTGGTGCAATATCGCACTCGCACGGGCAATTGCCGCCGCTGTGTGCGGGCATTGCCGCAGAGATTGGAGTTCCTGATCCCCCCAGCCCCACCGGTGGAGGAGCAGGGCGTGGAAGCGGTGTCCGACAAGTTCGCCAACCAGAAAACGGTGGAGAACATCGGGCAGCGCATCCGCCAACTGCGGGAATCCCGCGCCATGACGCAAAGCCAGCTGCAATCCAGGAGCAAGGTGTCGCGGTCCTACCTCTCGCGCATTGAGAGCGGACAGATGACGCCAAGCCTCGGCACGCTCGAGAAGATCAGCGAGGCGCTCAACGTCGGCCTGAACCGGTTCTTCATTCCGGAATCGGACGGCGAAGCGCTTCTCGAAGATCCCTTCATCCAGGGGCTGCGGCCGTTTTTGCAGCAGCTCGATTGGGAGCAGTGGCAATCCATTCTGAAGCGTTTGCAGGCGATCAGCGACCATGTGGGAGGAGCGCCCGTGAACCTCCGCCCTATCGGTAACCCGGCGCGGCTGCCCCAGCCGGCGGCGGTGTCGGGAGCTGGTTCCATGGGCCCCGTCGCCACGCATGCGAACTCCGTGTATCGTCCGGCCGCGTCCAGCCAGGCTCTCGGCCATCCGCAAGGGTATCCGCTGCGTCGGCCCGGTACGTCGCCGATCTATTCTCGGCCGCTGGCTCGCTAGACGCCGGCCCTTTACCCTCGAGCCGCTCGATGGTTCTGGGCCAACGAAATCTGTCCCCTAAGGGCGCGCTTTGGCGCGCCCTGAATTTTTTCCGGCTCGCACAGGCTTCGGCCTCGGCAGCGGTTCGAGCCTATCCGTCGTACCTCTAGAATCGCCACTTTTTAAAAACAGGGGGGAGGGGCAGGAGCTGGGGCGTGTCTCGGACCAGCGGTCACATGCTGTTAGTCAAAAATGCGACCCATTACCGCGCTTCTTTTTTTCCCTTTGGCAAACTCTTTCGCGATAGGTCAGTCTCTGACGACAGAAACTTTCGCCGACGGAACTTCGATCCGCATCAATTTGTGCTTGTTGTCCAGCAGCAGAAGAATTTCCAGATCGCCGGTAGTAACTTTCAACCCTTCGTAACTTTTTCCGCCCGCCGAAGCCGATCCTGTTGCCTCGAGCGTGATGCTTCCCGGAGTCAGCTCCTGCGGAATCAAGACCGGCAGCTGCTGCGCCCCGCCCTTCGACCAATCGTAAATGCGCGCCAGCACCGCATATTGATGATAAAGGTTGTTGTCCAGCACAATGACCAGCGGCGTGCCGAAAGAAAGGTCCTGTTCATAGGGCCGTGAGCCCTGCATCTCCAGCGTGATCTTCGCCACGCCATTGGTGAAGAGAATGTGCGCGCCGTTGGTCTTATCCGTCTGTGCGGTCCAGTCATAGGAAATCGGTGCGCCGTTCGGTTGCAGCGCCAAATTTCCCGTAACTTTCGTGTCGCCTTTTTCACTTTTGATGGTGGTCGTTCCGCGCGCCAGCCATCCCGCCCCGGATGGAGCGATCTCAAACTCTTCCTGCCCCATCGATTTGCCGTCGACGAGCAACGAGAACTTTCCTTTATCAGGCTGCAGCGCGCCGGACGAATCTTTCTTTTGCGCGCGGGCAAGCGTGAATCCGAAGGCCAGAATCAGAACTGACGCGGCGAAGCCGCGGCGCAGCCAGCGCTTTGGTGTCCGATGTGGAGCCATTAAATTGTGCATACTTCCCCCAGCACAGATAGATTGTCACGGTGAAAACACGCACGGCAGGAAAAGAACAGTTGTGTTGCGTGAAGCGAACGGTCAGGAACGCGGTTCTTCGACGAGCAGGTGCGAGCTGGGATCGGGCTTTGGAAAGATGCCGAGACGAAGAATCTCGGCGACGACGACGGAAGGATCGCGGCTGCTGTCTACGCGGAAGTCAGCAAGCTGGTAGGAAGGAATCCGCTGCGCGTGTAATGCGCGAAAGCTGCTCTCGTCGCGAAACAGCGGCCGCCCGGTCATGGTCATGCAACGTGCGAGCAACGTTTCGATCGGCGAATCGAGCCAGATGACCGGCACCGATTGGGTTTTCAGGAATTCTGGAGCGCCGTGTTGCGCATACGTTCCGCCGCCGAGTGCGATCACTGCGGACTCGCGAAGTTCGAGTGCGCGGCCGAGCGCCGAGCGCAGCTGCGCGGCTTCCAGTAGCCGGAAGGACGGTTCGCCGTGGCGCTCAAAGAATTCCGCGATACGCGTTCCGGAAGCGGCTTCGATCAGGTCATCCAGATCGACGAAGCGCCACGCGAGCTGGCGCGCGAGCTGCGAGCCGACCGTGGTCTTGCCGGATCCCATGAAGCCGGCGAGCGCAACAACAGTAGCCGTGACCGGACGTGCCATCGCTGGAAGTTTACAGGGGCGAGTTGCAGAGTTCAAAAATCGAAGAGACCAAGGAGGCAGATACGCTAGTCGCGCTTGAGGATCCGGATGGTGCCGGAGAAGGAAGACAGTTCGACTTTAGCGAGGCCGCTGCCGACCGAGCCAAACAAGCCCTTCGCGTAGCGCGTGGCGGTATGGCGAATGCCGTGCGAATCGGGCTTCAGGAACGCTTCGGCTCGATTGTCCACATTGCCGGTGGAGGTTTGCGCATTCAGATCGAAAGAGTCGGTGCCCGCGAAGCGAACTTCCACCAGGCCGCGGCCGCTGCGCATGCTGTAGATGCCCGTACGGATGAAATCACCGTCGAACAGAATGTTGCCGGTCGTGGTGGTCAGACTAACGCTGCGCAGCGAGGGCTGCAGGACTTGGGCGCCGCCGCTGATGGAACTGAAATCCAGTTTGCCGCCGCATTGCGTGCAGATCAGGGAACCGCCCGTGGTGTGCACGATGATGTAACCGGAAACTTCCTTTAGGTGCACGTCGCCGTTCACGGTGACGAGATTCATGTCGCCCAAAACCTGTTCGACGTAAATGAGGCCGGACTGCGTTTTGATCTGCAGCTCGGTTTCTTCAGGCACCGTCAATTGGATATTTTCGGTCAGATCGGAAGCCTGAGCATTGCCATCCAAAATTCTAGCGCTGACTTCAATGCGGTCGTCAGCTTGCTCCATTTCAAGCCCGATCTTGTTGGACGAGCCAGCCGCGGAAACCACGATTTCCGGGTTCTTCCAGGATTTTACTTCGATGCGGCCGTCAGCCACGTTCTGAATCATCACGATCGGGCGGCCCTTGACGGTGAAGTGCTTCTCGATCTTTTCACCGGTGGCGGGCGAAGCGAACGGCAACAGAAACATGCCTGCGCCAAGCAGCGGCGTGAAAACCGGAAGGATGGATCTGCGGAATGCGGGGCTGAGACTCATCTTAGTTCACGCTCCTGCCGCGTTCCATCATTGCGGCCAAAATTTCTGCCTTCTGCTGATAAGCAGTGGAAAGATAATCGCGCGCCATCTGATCGTTGGGATCTTCCTCGAGGCGCTTGCGACATTCCTTGATGAAGGCGTTCACCGTGGCAAGATTTTCGCGCAGCGAAGTGTCGGCGTTCGATACATAGCCGAGAGTGCTAGCGGGCTGCATGGCGCCGAGCGATTGCTCTTCCCGATCGAGTGTGGTGGCGGTTTCGGCAAATGGCTCCGGCCGAGACGGAGGCTGCCTGTCGGGATCGGTCGGGCGTCGAATTTGGTAGAAACCCGCAATGAGCACCAGCACGGCGACACTAACGGTAGCCAACATGCGTCCACGGATCAGTTGGCTGAATCCCTTCCACCACGGCGCGGCCGGCACGTCAATCGTGATCTTCGGCTGGCGGATGATGCCTTCGGCTTCCAATTGGGCGCTCAGAGCTGCCCAAACGCGCGTCGGAGGCTCCACTTCAGCGGGAATCTGGTGAGCCACAGCGACAATTGCGGAAAAGTCTCGCGCTAGCGCAGTGCAGGAAGGGCAGCCGGCCGCATGAACCTGGGCTGCCTCGGACCACTGCACAAGTCCGCTCTCTTCGATAACTTGTTCAAAGTCCTTACACTGCATGGCCCTTCACTCCGCGGGAGTCACCGTTGCTTCATCAGACTCCAAAACCTTACAAATCGTTGCTTGGAGCGCCTTGTAAAGTTCGACACAAACCCGATTGCCGGTAGTGTAGCTCAATCCGGGTTCGGTGCCTGCGCTTTTGCTTCCTGGCGTTCCTGTCTGGCCTGGTCCCGGGCATCCTCCTGGAGCAGCTCACGGAGGCGCGTGCGCGCCTTGTGCAGCTGGGACTTGGAATTGCCCACCGAACAGCCCATGATGTCCGCAATCTCGTTGTGCTCGTAGCCTTGCACGTCGTGGAGCACGAAAACCGTGCGATAGCCGGGCGGGAGCTTCTCAATCGAGCGTTCCAAATTGACGCGGTCCACGGCGCCGCTCAGGCCAAGATCCGGCGCTCCGATGTCCTTCCGTGGTCCACCCGTTTCCTCGTCGGGCTCAGTCGTCTCTTCCAGAGAAGCGGCAGGGAGGGACTTCTTGCGCAACCGCATCAGAACCACGTTGACGGTCATACGATGCAACCAAGTAGAAAAGGCTGATTCGCCGCGAAAGGTTCCGATTTTGCGAAAGAGCTGCAGGAAAGCTTCCTGCATAAGATCCTCCGCATCGGCGGGGTTTCCGACCATGCGCAAGCACAGCGCGTAAACGCGGCGGCCGTGCATCTGGTACAAAAACTCAAAAGCCGCGGCATCTCCCGCTTGTGCGAGGCGGATGGCTTCCGCTTCGGTCAGCGCAACAGGCGCGTTGCTCGGAGCCTGCTTGTGCTCGGTTGGTCGTTTTTGGGCCAACAGTCCAACAAACGGCGCATCCACTCTTTCGGATGCCCCATGTCCCCCTTAAAGTTGTCCTTCGGCAAGCGGAAGTTCGTCCGTTTTCGGCGCGAATCGCCAAACGATAGAGTCAGGCGGGACCACGCAGCGAGTAAGTCAGCAGGGCCAGAAAAAGAAAGCGAACCCCCGACGGCAGATTCCTCACTGCGCTGTTTGAAACAGCAACGCACGGGCTTGCAAGGATGTTCTATTTTCCCGCGACCGCGCCGATTCGTCTAGGGTGGATTAAAGAGGTCACAAGCGGACGGCTTGGCCGCGAGCGGCATAGGCCCCGGATGGTGAAGTCCAAGCCGTCCAGCTGCTCTTCCGGCAGCACAACCAGGAAGGACTTGAAGAGAACCACGGTTTCGCGCAGACAGGTGTTCAAATCAAAATGACAGGCATCGAGAGCGTCCCAGAACGATGAGCGATTCCGGGTGTCGCCGGGCTCCACTCTCTTGGCCGATTGGATAAAGCAATCGCCGATGTCCTCCACGATCTGCTCGAGAGTGGATAGCTTGTGAACAAACTGCGAACGTTCGGAAAGTAGGACGCGGTTTACGAGATTGTTCAAGCGAGCGGAGCGCTGCGCGCGATCGGTGCGAAAATTTCCCGGTTCGAGCGGAGCCAGATTGGGCACAACGCCGAAATGTCTGCCGTGCTGGCGCATGGAGTGAAGGATCGAATCCAAACGGAGCACCAGAAGAGAGCAAAGGTCGGGGCTTACTTCCATAGCCTGGAAAGCTTTGGCCGACTGACCATGCCGACTGAGATCGATGGCCTCGTTGAGCGAGACGCTCCACATCAGATAGGCATTCTCGAGTTCACGAACGTGGACCTCGAAGAAGGCAAACTTGGCTTCAGGCAAGAGAGACCGCCAATCTTGCTGAACCGAGTCATACCTGCGGCACGGGGCGCCGGCAATCATCGTTTCTCTCCCAAGGTCGGAAACTATATACCAGAATCACCGTAGAAAAGAAGCGCATTTGTTGCGACTCTATCCCTCCGACCGTTATACTCGCCGTTTACTTTCACAGGATTGAGGGCGCTCGGAGTGCAATTTGAACCGCAGGACCAGTTTGAGCAAAGACAGAGGAAACTGGAGCAGGTAAAGCAGGCGGGACATACGGCCTACCCGCATGAGTTTCGCTGGACGGCGACGGCCGCCGAGCTGGCCCGGAAGTACGCTCAGGCCACCGCGGCGGAGCTGGAGGCCGAAAGGATTCTGGTCCGGGTAGCCGGGCGAATTGTGTCCTACCGGCTCATGGGCAAAGCGGGCTTTGCGCACCTGCAGGGTGGCGGGGGCCGGCTGCAGATCTATGTGCGGAAAGATGTGGTGGGAGAAGGCGGATTTGAGTTGTTTCACTGGCTGGACTTAGGGGACCAGGTCGGAGTTCGCGGACATTTGTTTCGGACCAAGTCGGGC
>DASSYL010000433.1:0-3215 GCA_035703315.1 Candidatus Acidiferrum sp.
CCCCGACTTCGATGCCGCCACAAAAAACCTTGCAGGCCGACTCCAGCAGGATGATCTTGATATCGTCGCGGGAGCCGACGTGTTCGATGCCTTCGGCCAGTTCGCGCAGCATGGCTTCGTTGAGCAGGTTATGCTCGGGGCGGCTGAGGGTCATGCGGGCAACGCCGCCTTCGAGACGCACCTTCACGAATTCATAGTCTTCAATTTTCTTTTTCTGCGGCAGAACTACAAATTCTTCGGCATTGACCGTTTCGACCATCTTCGCCTCCGCGCCAGCGGTTAAAGCGCAGCTTTCCTCAATTGGTCGATGCTAGCATGGCGGTTTGGGAGGGTTTCGCACTTGAACAAGGTTGGTGCGCAAAGAGTTTGCTGTCCCGATGGCCCAGGAACCTCGCTATCCTATGGGGCACAATGACCTGGACATCGGCCGCAACGGGCACGGCAATCGCGCTGGCGCTTTCGGGCGCTCTGGACCGCGACGGGTTTCCCCCTTCGGACGCGTGGGCCAAGGCGCAGCCGGTGAAGTTTGACGCGGACTGGCAGGGCGCGCATTCCGATCCCCAACGCGAAACGGAGGTTCGGCTGCTTTGGACGCGCGAAACTCTTTTCCTGCGATTTAGTTGCCGGTATCGGAGTTTGACCACATTTTCCGACAGCGATCCGGACGGCCGGCGTTATCAACTTTGGGAACGCGACGTTGCGGAGGTTTTCCTGCAACCCGATCCCTCCGCCCCGCACCGCTATTGGGAATTTGAAATCAGCCCCAACGGCAAGTGGATTGACCTGGACATCGACTTGGACAAGCCGCCAGGGCACAAGGGCAATCCGGGCAGCGGAATGAAATCGCGAGTCGTTTTGGACGAAAAGCGGAAAATCTGGACGGCGGAAATTGCGCTACCGATGCGGAGCCTTGCGCCCGCGTTTGATCCGAAGCAAGATTGGCGCGTGAACTTTTTTCGCGTGGAAGGACCAACCGAGCCGCGCTACTACTCTTCGTGGCGGCTCACACGTACGCCGCAACCTAATTTCCATGTGCCGGAAGCGTTCGGAAGACTGTGCTTCCACTAGCTGATTGATGTCCGCCCTTGCCGTTACCCGTTAACATCCACCCAGCCCAACAGCTTCCGCACCGTGGAGCTGGGCCTGCGTTTAAACCTTTTAGTTGCATTTTGATGCCGTCTACAGGGGGGGCTGGCATCCCGCCTCGTTTTTTCTCTATTCTTCATGGGCTATGAAACACTTCGCTCGTTGCCGGAAGGTCGCAGTCGCCCTTCTTTTCGCCCTTTTTCCTTTTGGTAGGGCTTCGCTTCTCCGTGGTGATCCCCAGACCCCCGGCACTGCGCCGGTCGTCACGAAGGTGGAGCCGCCGAACTGGTGGGTCGGGCTGACGCCTGATTTGATGGTGCTGCTTTCCGGGCACGGACTGCAGGCCACGAAAGTCGCCTGTAATTTGCCGGATGTGGTGGTCGGACGCACACAGGCCACGCAGGGCGGTGAGTACTTATTTGTGTGGCTGAAGTTTGGCCCGCAGTTGCGCTCCGGTACGGCGGTGTGTCGCGCGACTACACCCACAGGCGAGGCGACGTTCGAATTGCCGATTGCCACGAGACAGCCCACGGCTCAGCGCTTTCACGGATTGAATCCGGACGACGTGGTTTACCTGATCATGCCGGACCGTTTTGCGGACGGCGACGCCGCGAATGATGAGCCTGCGGAATTTCCCGGCTCGTACGATCGCGCGAAGCCGCGAGCGTGGCACGGTGGCGATCTGAAAGGCGTTCGCGATCATGTGTCTTACCTGAAAGATCTGGGAATCACCACGCTGTGGCTGACGCCGGTGGTGAAAAACGGCTCGACTCAGGATTATCACGGTTACGGTGCAGTTGATCTTTATGCAGTTGATCCGCACCTGGGTTCGCTCGACGACTACAAGAGCCTGGCATCCGACCTGCGCAAGGAGCGTATGAAGCTCTTTTTCGATGCCGTGCCGAATCACGTTGGGCCGAAACATCCGTGGGTTCTGAAGCCGCCCATGCCCGACTGGTTTCATGGCAGCGCGGAGCGACACCTGGATTCGAATTCACCGATGCGAGGCTCCTTCTACGGCAAGGGCGCAGCGCCCGCGGCGAATGATCCGTTCGAGACGCTGGCAGATCCGCATGCCACACAAAGCATGCGGCAAAACCTGACGAATGGATGGTTCTTTGGAATCCTGCCCGACCTGAACACGGAAAATCCCGCTGTCGCGAAGTACCTTTTGCAGAATTCTATCTGGTGGATTGAATCAACGGGACTGGACGGCCTGCGCTTGGACACGTTTCCGTATGTATCGCGAACGTTCTGGCAGCAATGGCATGCCGGTTTGCGGCGAATCTATCCTAATTTGACGACCGTCGGCGAAGTTTTTCACCCCGACCCGGTGGTCACTTCTTTTTTCGCGGGCGGACAAAAAGGTTGGGACGGCATCGACACCGGTCTTTCTACTGTTTTTGATTTTCCGCTGTTTTTTGCGATCCGCGATGTGTTGCTACGCGGCGCGCCCGCTGGACGCATCGCCAACGTGCTACGCCAGGACGAGCTGTATCCGCATTCAGACTGGCTGGTGCCGTTCTTTGCCAACCACGACGTACCTCGGATGTTGAGCGAGCCAGGCGGTTCGCCGGAGAAACTGTTGTCAGCATTCGCGCTGACTTTGACGCTGCGCGGAATTCCGGAGCTATATTACGGCGACGAAATCGGCATGACCGGCGGCGGCGACCCGGAAAATCGACACGACTTCCCCGGCGGGTGGCCGGGCGACGCGCGTAACGCGTTTACGCAAGAAGGGCGAACCGCCGAGCAGCAGAAAGTGTTCGCGTCGGTGCAGAAGCTGTTGCAGCTTCGCCGCAGGCACGCCGCGTTGCGGACAGGAAAGCTCTTTCACCTGTTTTCCGACGATGGCTCGTACGTGTTTTTGCGGCAGACGGACGACGAGCGAATGGTGGTGGTATTCAATAACCAGACAACAAGTCGGGAGCTGGTCATCCGACAAAGCAACACGCCGGCCGACAATGCAGTGCGAGTCAGCCTGCTTTATGGTGCGGGGTTGGCTACAACAAATGGCCAGGAACTGAGAATCACCGCGCCGCCACAATCCGTTTCAATTTTTTCACTGGACTAGACGGCGTCTGGAACACCCTTAGAAAATCAGTTCTGCCGTCCAATTGCCTTTGGCG
>DASSYL010000485.1:0-13045 GCA_035703315.1 Candidatus Acidiferrum sp.
TCCTCGTAGGGCAATCAGGGCCTGAGTCTTTGTACTTGCACTCTTGTGGTCATAAGTCCTAGCCGAGCAGCGGTCAGCTGATGTCCACTCGCGCCTTACTCGGACGATTCTCCTGGCTGGTGCTACAGTGGTGCTATTCGCTTTGTGATTCAGCGCGGACAGGTGCGCGACGATACGCGGAGGGAATCCTGTAAGTTGGTGTGAACTCTGGGGTTTTCGCGGTGCTCCGCGTTGGTGCGTCTTGGTGCACCGCACCCAAGACGGCTTTGAAGGCCGGGAAGGTCACCGGACCCCTTTCGCCTCCAAGAAAAGTATAGTGGCTCATCGGAACTTCTCACAAGCAATCGAGCAAAACGCTCAAAAATAAGCGGAATTTCTTGTTGATATGGAGCCCGAACGCTATCGTCCGGCGTGTGCCGGCACAGGCACAGAAGCCTGCGTTGTGCGGATCAATGCGGCCACCAGGTTAAACAAGGCTGGCGCAGTGCAAACTTCGTAGTACGCGTGCTCGGAACATTTCCCTATCTTTCCATCCGAAGCCAATTCATGCGCCGCTCCCTTGCGCAGTACCAGCAACTCCACGCTGTCTCCGATGGGCACTTCCCCGTAATACAGTGTCATCGCTTCTTTTCCCCACGGCAGGTCAAGCTTGGTTTCCACCGACTCCAGCGAAATCTCCTCGGATAACTTCTGGAATCCTTCTTCGTTCAATTCGATTCCGTTGCGGTTGTAACGCACGAGAAATTCATCCAGCTCTTCTGCCGAAGCCCCTTGCATCGTCTGCAAAAAATGAAAAATCGAAAAGTTCGATTTCTGCTCGGCCAACATGCGGCGCGCGAGTTTGGTGCATCCTGACAAGCGATCCGAAAGATTCAGCGCTTTCGAAATCATGATACGCGAGTCACCATCAGTCCAATAAGCGGGTGCTGAACCCTGAAACGCCACGCCCAGTCCCAATTCCAGCGCGGGCAAATCCGTTTTCGCTGCGCTGTCATTGTAGGAGTTGCAGACCGCCAGAATTTGCCGCGCCAGCACACATGCCTTGGCCACCGGCCGCGCGTAAGCCCGGCTCGATTCGGTCTCAAAGATCGCCAGAATAATCGCGTCGCCCTCGATGAAAACCTTTTTCGCCGAATACCGGTCGAGCAACTTTTTCACCGGCTCATGCAGGTTCAAGCTGAAGTGTGAAGCCGGATTCAGCCCCCGCCCCAGCAGATCTTGCGTCATTCGCGTGGACCCGCGCACGTCCGCCTTGATAATTACGTGCGACACCACAGGATCCTGCTGCGGCTTCACCTCATCCTGCAACACACATTCATAAAGCCGGTTGTTCAACCTCGACAAATCCCGCGCCTGCTCCGTCGAAATCAGGTTCACGCGCTCCATGCACGTCGTCAGGTGCTCCGCATCGCGCAATTCGCGCCGCATTCGCAAAAAGTCGCTGGCAAATTTCAACACTAGCGCCTGCGTTTCTTCACGCGAATACCGTCGAATCTTTCGCCCCAGCTCTTCGATAGGTTTGGCCGACAACTGCTTTGCCGGTACCTGCTTCAATACCTGTTCCACGCGCTTCAGTTCGTCCTTTGAAACCAGCGCCTTCCGCAACTGCTGCAAGTGCACCGGCGGATGGTACTGGCACGCAATGGCGCGAATCTCGTAACCCGCAAGCACGTGATAGAGCACCTCCTGCTGCTCCATCCGCTCGATCAACCTCGTCAGCAATTGCAAACGCTGCCCGCGCAACGACCCCGGCTCCGACGCGGGATCAAACAGCCTAGCAGCATTCATGGGCTCGTTCAGATAATCGCCAAGCTGTCCATGATGGCCCTTTAAGAAGAAATCCAGCTTCTGCTTGGCCGCCTCCATCTGCGGTCCAAACTCTTCTAGCTTCAATTGCTGATGCTTGAGGCGGAGCTCAATATCGTTGAGAGAGGCTTTGATAGTCGCGGGATCCCCGGAACTCAAAAACTTGGTCAAAAATCCGTCACCGCGATCCAGTTTCTTGCGATGCGCCTCACGCTGCTCTTCCAGATTGGCAATCTCGTTGCGCATCGCTTGCGCCTGGTCGAGCATAGCCTGGTGCTCCCGCTGCGCCTCCACAAATTCCGCGTCCTGCGCAATCGCCACTCCCGCCTGTTGCAAAAATTCCTGGAACAGCGCGTCCATCGATTCGAATCGGTCCGGGTCGCGCACGTAATTCCCCAGCAGTACAAAATGCTCCAGGAAGTACGAATCGTCCTTCCCGCCATCCAGAAAAATCAGTCGATTCTTCAGCAGCTCGTAGTAGGGTGCGAAATCTTCGCCAAACAGCGCCCGCCGCGTCTTGCACACTACATTCTCTTCCGCGTCCACCACCATCTGCGCGACCTGCTGCCCTACCACCCGCAGCACACTCCGCCGCGCCGACTGCAGCTCCGAAAGTTTCGCCTTCAGAGCGTGCGCCTGTTGGCTCCGCTCAAAATGTTCGCCGCGCTGCCGGATCCACTCCTTGCCTTCCAAAATGATGTTCGCGAACTGGTTCCCCAGCTCCTGTGTGATGAACTTCAGGATCGCCAGCCGGAACAACGCATCAATCTCAATGTTCTTGTAAAATTTGGCCTGCGTTACGGCCGACTGCAGCATGTCGCTCAGCAGCTTGCGAAAGCCCGCGCCGTCAATTGTCTTCGCGTTCCGCAGTTCCACTCCGGAGATGAAGCTCGAAGCGGTGTGCTGTCGGATCAACTCAAACAAATAATCGCGCGCCGCCTGCACAAACCTCGGGCTTAGATAAACATCGTGATGAATGTTGTCGACACCGATCGCCAGCGTCCCCATTGGTAGCGTGAGGTTATAGCTGGTCAGCTCGATGCGCGGAGCCGCGTCACCACTCAGATTGAGTACGCTTGTCGACATCGCAGTTACGAAGGGGCAGTTTTACGCTAACAGCAGGTTTCAGGCAGGGCAACCAACCGGACGTACCACGTTGCGAGAGAGTTAGGATGCGTCCGGACAACTCCTAAAGGACGGTGATCCGCCGCGCATCGCCACCCAGATGCTCCAACCGTATCCTCTTCTCCGGCCACGGTGACGGCAGCGGAAACCGCTCCGACCACTCCAAAATCACCACGCCGGGCTTGCTGAACAAATCTTCCATCCCCAGCGTCTCAAAATCATGAAAATTTTCGATTCGATATAAATCGCCGTGAAAAACCGGCCTCTCCGCTCGAGCTTGGCCATAACTATGCAGCAGTGTAAACGTCGGACTCGTTACATCCTCTTCTCGCGCCGCGCCCAGCCCACTTACAATCCCTTTCGTCAGCGTCGTCTTCCCGCTCCCCAAATCTCCCGACAGCAGCACCAGCACCGGCGCCGTCAGTTGGGTCGCAAATTCCCTGCCCCACGCCGTGGTTTCCTCCGCCGAATGCGTCACAATCTCTTCAGTCACCGCGCCGGATCTCCTCAAGCAATTCCAATCTCGCATACGGCAACGCTCGCGCCACTTCGCCTGCCAAAATCCCGGACCAATCCGCATCCTCCGTCAGCGTGTCCGCCGCTCGTCCGTGTAACCAGGCCCCCAGTGCCAACACCCGCAACCATTCCCCCGTACCAAATTGCCCGGTCAGCGCCGCCAGAATTCCCGTAAGCACATCTCCCGACCCGCCCTTCGCCAGCCCGGGATTTCCCGTAGTGTTTACAAATATCCCTCCGTCTGGCCCCGCCAGAATGGTGTGAAACCCTTTCAATAAAACGTAGACGTTCCATCGTGCCGCTGCGTCGATCGCAATCTTGCTGCGATCCTTCTGCACATCCGCATTCTCCACGCCCAACAGTCGCGCCATCTCGCCAGGATGCGGCGTAATGGCCAGAAACTTCCCCTTCCGCTCGCGCAGGGCATCCGCCTGTCCCGCAAATGCATTCAATCCATCTGCGTCCAAGATCGTTGGCAACTCTGTATGCCGCACCAGCTCACGAATAAACTTCTGTGTACCCGGCTCCTGCCCGAGTCCGGGGCCTACGGCCAGAACGGTTTTCCCTACAAGAATCCTTGCCAATGCAGCCTTGTTCAAATCAATTGCAATCGAACCGTCCCCTGCGGTCGCCAGCGGCTCAGTCATCCACTCCGCTTGATCGGCCGCGACCACCGCCTGTACCGGCTCCGGCGTCGCCACCGTAACCAGCCCCGCTCCCGCCTTCAAAGCACCCAGTCCCGCCAACGCTGCTGCGCCTGATTTTCCGACCGACCCCGCCACGACCAGCACATGCCCGTACAATCCCTTGTGCGAATCCGCCCGTCTCACCAGCGGCAGCTTCGCAAACTCCTCCGGGCCCGCCCACTGTGTGGCCCCTTTTCCCTGCTCCTCAACCAATTTGGCTGGTGATCCAATCGCGCGCACCGCCAGTTCGCCGCAGCAATCCGCGTTAGCCGAAAGCAGTTGCCCAACCTTTGGAGCCGTAAACGTCACCGTTGCATGCGCTCGCACCACTGGTCCTTGGCCACTCTCCCCGTCCGAAGGCAATCCGGACGGCGTGTCCACCGCCACAAGCAACGCCGGCGCCGCCGACATCGCATTCCCCGACCATTCATTCAAAAACTCAATCGCTTTCGCCACAAATCCAGTCGCGGCTCCGCGCAGCCCAGTCCCCAGCAGCGCATCCACAACTACATCCGCCGACCGCGTCATCTGTCGAGCCGTCGCCCAGCCGGCATCATCTTCAACAAACGCACACTCCCCGTCTTGATCGCGCCATCGCTGAAAGTTCGCGGCCGCATCGCCGTGCAACTCCCCCTCCGTCCCGAACAAAACCGCCGTCACGTGCCGGAGTTCCGGCTGTAAGTGGCGTGCCACCACAAATCCGTCTCCGCCGTTATTTCCCTTGCCGCACAACACCACAACTTTTCGCACAGGCGACCGAAATCGCCGCGAAATCTGGTGGAGAACAAACTCAGCAACCGCCTTCCCCGCGTTCTCCATCAGTTGCGCCTGGCTGATCCCATACCGCTCCGTCGTCAGCCGGTCTACTTCCCGCATTTCCGCCGCTGTCAGTGCTTTCATAAAGGAAGGACTCTCAACATGGGGGCATTCCGAGCTACGCTCTTCGACCTGTAATCCGCCGCTTCTTCCAGCCTCTCTGATCTCTGTAACGACGTTTATTCCGACCCGGCTTGCCCCGACCCTGTCGGGGGCGGAGTGGCAATCTTCTCTTTCTGGGTTCGTCCTTCAACCTTCAACCGTTCAACTCACCTTCCTCCTACAGCATCCACCCGCCGCTGACGTTCACCACCTGCCCGGTCACGTACTCCGCTTCTTCCGACGCAAAAAACGCCACCGAAGCTGCCACATCTTCCACGGTAGGTGGACGACCGATCGGAAACCGCGCATCGCGCAGCTTACGAGCCTCGTCCAAACTCAAATCCTTCTCATCAATACTCGAAGGATTCACCACGTTCACCGTAATCCCGTTCTTCGCTTCTTCCAGTGCCAGTGAGCGCGACAGTGCCACCACCGCCGCCTTCGCTGCCGCATACGCCGAAATCTTCGCCTGACCGAACGCCCGCTCCGCTCCCACCGCGCCCAAATTAACAATTCGGCCCCACCGACCTTTGCGCATGTGGGGAAGCACCGCACGGCTCATGAACACCACCGACATCAGGTTGGACGCAAAAATATCCTGCCAATCCTCCAGTGAACCTTCCGCCAACGTCCCCCAGCGAAAATCGCCCACATTATTCACCAGCACATCCAGCCGCCCGAATCGGTCCGTCACCGTCTTCACAAACTGTTCGCAACTCGCCGCGCTCGTAATATCCGCTTCCACCGCCACGCAATCCGCGCCCGCCGCTTGCAATTGCCGGAGCGTATTCTGCGCCGCCATTTTGTTCGCACGATAACCTAGAGCCACCCGCGCGCCATCCTTCGCCAATTTCAGTGCAATCCCGCGCCCGATCCCGCGCGTTCCTCCCGTAATCAACGCAACCCGGTTGCGTAGCGCCATTCGTTTCTCATCTCCTGAAATTCCGCTTCACTCAACTCTCGCAAATTATATCCCAGCCCCCGGCACGGATCTGTTTCCGTCCTTCCGGTTTCTCTTTCCTCCGTGCCCCCGTGGCGGATTCACCTTTGTCTTTCTGGTCGGTTGTTGACTTAAATCACCTCATCCGCGCCACAATCACCGTCATATCATCCGCCTGCTCCGGCGTCCCCGCCCAATCTTCCACCGCCTGCATCATCCCCAGAGCAATCGTCCTCGGTGTCGACCCATTCAGCCGCATCGCCGCATCCTTCAACCTCGCAATCCCAAACTCTTCTCCATATACATTCTCGGGCTCCACCAATCCATCGCTATACCCGATCAGCACCGCATTCGGCGGCACCGTCTCCGTTCCTTCCACAAACTCGTAATCCTCAAACACTCCCAACACCATCCCACCCTTATCCAGATAAAAGGCCTGGTCCCCGCACAAACAAAATGACGGCAGATGCCCCGCATTCGTATACCGCAGCAGCCGCGTCTCGCTGTCATACACGCCGATAAAAAACGTCGCGAACCGGTCGTCCGCCGTGTTCCTCACCAAATGCCGGTTCAGCCGCGACACCAGTTCTGCCGTACTCAGCGTATCGCTTCCCGGCGCCAGCAACTGGCTGCGCAACGCCGCCTGCAAACTGGCCATCAGCAGCGCTGCCGAAATTCCCTTCCCGGAAATATCCGCAATCGCAATAGCCACCTTCGTCGGACTCAGCTCAATAAAATCGTAATAATCTCCGCTGACCATCCGCGCTGCCTTGCAGATCGCTTCAATCTCCAGCCCGGGCACCAGCGGCACCCGCTGCGGAAAAAGCTGGTTTTGCACTTCGCGCGCGATCGAAATTTCATTTTCCAACCTTTGCCGCTGCTTCTGCTCTTCGATCAGGCTGCGAATCGATCCCGTCATCAAGTTGAACGACTCGCCCAAAATTCCCAGTTGGTCCCGCCGCTCGATCTTTACGGTATGGCTCAAATCACCTTCCTGCACGTGTTGCGTCGCGGCATACAACTTGTCCACGGTTCCGGTGATCGCTCGCGTCAGCACAATTCCCGTCACCACTGCCACCACCTGCAACAGCAACAGCAGCACCGCAATCAGCTCAAATCCAAACACCCGGCTTCCGCTGAATTCTCCGAGCGAACTGAAAATCCGGCCGTTCAGCACCGAGGGCCGCGCCGTAAACGACGCGAAGACCGGCTGCTTCTCCCCCGCTTTTTCTTCCGGCCCCAGGTACGTCGCATCAACTTTCGAAAACCCTTCAATCGTCGGGTCAAACCAGTAGTTCGCCGCGTGCATCTCACGGTGCCGGGTCGCAATTCTTTCGATGAACCGGTATCTCTCTCCACCGATCGGTACGGTATTGTTCTGGTCGCCCTCCGCCGCCTTTTGCAGCGCCGTCACCTGAATCGGCCCCAGGTCCGGCGCCACCGTCTCCAGAAAGTCCGGAGTTACACGCAGGCTCAGTTCAATCACATTCCGCCCGCGCGGTGACTCCACTTCCCGCATCGCGATCAGGTGCATCACTCCGCCCGACTGCACGACACCGGTAAACTCCTTCGCGTTTGGTCCCGCAATTCGTGCCAGCCGCTTCGGGTCAGCATGAAATTCAATCTTCAGCCCCGGCAGCTGCTTCGAGTACGCCACATGAATCTGCGCGTCCAGCGCTTCCTCCAGCACCTTGTCCGGAATCGAATCCGGCAGTGTCTTTTCCGCCGCCGCAATATTCGCGGCCGAGTCCGCCATCCGTTCGAGACGCCCGTGAATATCCTGGTACAAAATGTATCCGCCCAGCTGCGAATACAAGATCTGCCCCGCCAACGCCGCCAGCGTAATCAGCAGCAGCACCGGCACCAGCGCCAGAAAAAGTCCCGCCACAATCAGCCGGTTCCGCAAACTCCACAACAACCGGCTCCGCCCCCAGGCGATTGCTCGAAACGCCAGATACCCCAAGCTCAGCAGCGCCAAAAATTTCAAAAAGCTATAAATCCCGCCCGCCAGCCCCAACAGCAGAACCGTTCCACCCAGCGACACCAGCACCATCGCCGCCAAATCCGGCCACGAAAGACGCCGCCACAATCGCGAAATATCCGCCGACGAAAGTTTCATATTGTAAATTGCCAGCCTCGACCGCTTTACGGCCGCTGCTGAACACTTCCAAGAAGGACTACTTTACCCGATGCCGCGTCACCCTGACGAGCGCCATCCAAGAACAACAAGGATGGAGATTTCGCAACTCGTTGACAACCGTCCTAGGCTGTGACATGTAAGCGTGGAAGGAGACTCCATGACGCGCATTTCTCAGTTCCTGGCAATAGCGTTTTTCGCAGGAGTTGGTGTCGGTGTTGGCTCCGTTGATCGAAACCCTCGTGCCGCAACGCCAGCACAAAGCCCCAAACGAGCGGCGGACTTGGCAGCCATCGAGAAACTCCACCAGGCGGACATTGAGGCCACCCTGACGCAAGACCCTGCCTCGCTGACTAAGCTCTGGTCGGAAGGCGGAGCCAATTTCGGTTTCCCAGGCCCGCCGGTAGTGGGAATAAGAGATATGGGGAGCGCTTATGCGAAGTTCCGTGCCGAGCACCCGGATTTTCAGGTGGTCAAATATGCGCCGGTTATCAACGAGATTCAAATTGTGGACGAATGGGCAATAGAGGCTGGCGATTTTGGAGGCATCTTCAAGATGTCTGCGAAGGATGAGCCTGTCACTGTCCGATCCAAAGGAATGCGCGTGCTCAAGCGGCAGCAGGATGGCTCATGGAAATTTGCCATCGTCGGCCTGAAATAACTGCAAGAGCTTTCAGACTGGTGCGCTCTGGAGGCCTTTACTCCGCCGCGGCCCGCACTCGGCTATGCTTCGCGCTGTAGGTGAAGTAAACCACCAATCCAATAGCGAGCCAGATAATCAGCCGCGCCCAGTTCACCCAGCCCAGCTTGTACATCATGTAGCCGTTGAAAATGATGCCCAGGATCGGAACAAACGGAACCAGCGGAGTCCGGAACGGACGCGCCTGATCCGGATTCGTCTTCCGCAGCACCATCACCGCGATGCAGACGATCACAAACGCCAGCAGCGTTCCGATGTTCACCATCTTTCCGATGTCGTCAATCGGCGTGATGCTGCCCACAATCGCCGCCAGCAGTCCCACCGCAATCGTGTTCTTGTAGGGAGTCCGGAACTTCGGATGAATCGCCGCGAAAAATTTCTTCGGCAGCAACCCATCGTTGGCCATCGAATAAAGCACGCGCGTCTGGCCCAAGAGCATCACCAGCATCACGCTGGTCAAGCCCGCCAGCGCTCCCACCGTAATCACGTGCGAAGCAGTGCTGAGCCCGCGATCGAGAAACGCCCGCGCAATCGGCGCTTCGATGTTGACTTCCTGCCAACGCACCATACCCGTCAGCACGCCCGCCACGCCGATGTATAGCAGCGTGCAAACCAGCAGCGACACAATGATGCCGATCGGCAAATCGCGCTGCGGATTTTTCGCTTCCTGCGCCGTGGTCGACACCGCATCAAATCCAATATAGGCAAAGAAAATGTACGCCGCTCCCGCCCCAATTCCTCCGAAGCCATACGGCGCAAAGCTGTGCCAGTCGCTGCCCCAGTTCGCGGTCTGCACGAACCGGCTGCCCAGCGCGAGCACGAACAACACCACAGAAACCTTGATCACCACGATCGCCGAGTTGAACCGCGCGCTCTCCTTGATTCCAACCGCCAGAATCGCCGTGATCACCAGCGCAATCACAAACGCAGGCAGGTTGAATCCGATCTCCGCTCCGAATATCTTTGGCGCGTTCACCAGATCGTGCGCGCGCTGCAACAGTTCCGGCGAATGGGCCGAAACAATCGCCGTCACTTTGTCCAGAAATGCCTGCGTTCCAGGCACTAGCGACGGATCCGACGCCTGCGCCATCTGCCGCGCCACCATCTTTTCCGCGGTGTGCAGCGCCGTCCAGTGGTCATATGCCAGCCACAGCGGCATCTTGATGTGAAAAATATCCAGCAGTTCGATGAAGTGATTCGACCAGCCCGACGACACCGTGCTCGCGCCCATCGCGTATTCCAGCGTCAGGTCCCAGCCTATGATCCAAGCGAACAATTCACCCAGCGTCGCATAGGCATAGGTGTACGCGCTGCCCGCCAGCGGGATCATCGCCGCAAATTCCGCGTAGCACAGCGCCGCCAGCGCGCAGCCGATTCCGGAAAGTACGAACGAAAGCATCAGCCCCGGCCCGGCGTAGTGCGCCCCCAATCCCGACAGCACAAAAATGCCCGCGCCGATCACCGCGCCGACGCCCAGCGCCGTCAACTGGAACGGGCCCAACGTTCGCTTCAGGCTGTGCCCTCCGTGTTCTTGCGCTTCCGCAAGCAACAGGCTCATCGGCTTCTTCGCAAACAAGGGGTTGCCCATGCAACTCCTCCTTTGTATTGGCGGGTCCGCAGACCCGTTGGTTTCCCGAGTCGCGGGTCTTTCGCGTATTCCGCGGCCCGGCTTGCGCCGGACAGACCCGCTGTGTCACGACATTGCAAATGCCAGATGCCAAATTGGATTCACACATTGTAGGGGCAGCCCCGTCCGCCTCCTACAAAAACTTTGTCTTTCTTTTGTGCAGCCCGCTTACGCCGTTTTCTCGTTCCGCCGCGACCACAGCCAATACACCGGCAGCCCCAGCAGCACAATCACCAGGCTCCATCCTGCCGTCTCCGTCCGGTAAAACAGCAGCACAAACAGGATCGTCAGAGCCAGAGCGATGTACAACAAAGGCAAAAACGGGTACCCGAAGGCGCGGTACGGACGCTCCGCGTTGGGACGCTTCACGCGCAATACAAAGACGCCGGTGATCGTCAGCACATAAAAAATCAGCGCCGCGAACACAACGTAGTCGAGCAGATTGCTGTAGAGGTTGCCGTAGGTGACCACACCGCTCGCATCCACCTTGCGTGTGCGCAGCAAAATCAAAACAGCGATCCAAATTCCCTGATAAATAAGCGCTGTGCCCGGTACGCCTTTGCTGTTCAGCTTTCCCGTCGCGCGGAAAAATAATCCATCTTTGGCCATGGCATAGGAGACGCGAGAACCTGCCAAAATCAAACCATTGTTGCAGCCGAAGGTGGAAACGATGATCGCGCCGGCCATGATTAGCGCGCCCACCGGGCCGAAAATCGCATTGAGCGCTGCGGTGGCGACCCGGTCGTCCGGCGCGTTCTGAATTTGCGCCAGCGGTAAGGCGAACAAATACGCCAGGTTCGCCAGGCAATACAGCGTAATCACAATCATCGTGCCCAGCGCCATGGACAAGGCCACATCGCGCTTGGGATTCTTCACTTCCGCCGCCGTAAACCCGATGTTGTTCCAGGCATCGGCGGAAAACAGTGATCCTACTTGCGCCACTCCAAACGCCACCAGCAATCCCAGGAAACCGCTCGCCGCGGTCACGGTTGGGAACAAACTCTTGAACATACTGGCCGGTTCCAGCGGCTCGGTTCCCCGCACTGTCCAGAAATTCGAGAAATTGTCCGCCATTGCGGTGTGATTTCTTCCGACGAATACCCCGATCAGGATTAGGCCAATCAGCGAGAGGGTCTTCGCGGAAGTGAAAATATTTTGTATCAGTTTGCCCAGCCGTACGCCGCGGGTATTGAGAAATGTAATAAGAAAAATCATCAAAATGCCGACCAACTGCTGGACCGACAAACTCACAGCGATCTTCGAGCCCACTGCAATCGGTTTCACAATCCAGGTAGTCGGAGAAATCGAAGGGAATAACACTCCGAGATAGCGCGCGAATCCAACGGCAACGGCTGCAATGGTTCCCGTCTGAATCACCAGGAACAGCGTCCATCCATACAAGAATCCCCATAGCGGCGAATACGCTTCCCGCAAATAAACGTATTGCCCGCCCGCATGCGGAAACAGCGCTGCCAATTCGCCATACGTGAGCGCCGCCGCGATCGTCAACAGTCCAGTCAGAATCCAGGTCAGCAGCAGTCCGCCGGGCGATCCGGTAATGCGCGATATGTCCGCCGCAACGATGAAAATGCCCGACCCGATCATAGAGCCGACCACGATCATAGTGCCGTCGAATAATCCGATGGCGCGAACGAAGCCTGCTTCTTCCTTTTTGTTCTGAGTGGTTACCGGAAGAGCGGTTTCGGCCATGAGCAGGTCGCCTCAGTTCTTTGCGGGCTGTGCCGCAGCGGGAAGAATGTCCAAATACTGTTTGACGCGCGCGGGCGGATTTTTGGCCGCCAGAATATCGCTGATCACCGCGACGCTGTCCGCTCCAGCGGCGATGACGTCTCCGGCTCGTTCCAGAGTAATCCCGCCTATGGCCACAATCGGCTTTCTCGTCAGACCGCGTGCCTGACGGATTAACTCCAGCCCCACGACCGGATCGGGCTTGGCCTTGCTCAGCGTTTCAAATACCGGACCGACCGCAATATAGTCCGCATCGGTGTTGGCTGCGGCTTCGAACTGCGCCAGATTGTGCGTGGAAATTCCTACGATCCCATCCGAACCAACGACTACGCGTGCTCCAGCCACATCCAAGTCATCCTGGCCCACGTGGACCCCGTTGGCCCCGGCCAAACGCGCAATATCCGGCCGGTCGTTCACAAGAAAGCTGCCGCCTTCCTGGCGCACCGTTACATTGAGGGCCTGCGACGCCTGCAAGATTTCGCGCGCCGGCGCAGTCTTATTGCGGTACTGAAACAGGCGGGCTCCCGCCCCCATCAATCGCTTTACAAATTCCACTGGATCGGAAGGTAGCAATGCTGCGTCTAGTATCACGTAAAGCCGGGGCAGCGCAAGGCGATTCGCCATTAATGCTTTCCGTTGCTTAGAAAGCGTTCGACGAAGTGGGTGTCGAATTTGCCCGCCGCAAAATCGGGGTCGGCCAGAATGCGGCGATGCAGGGGTATGGAAGTCTTGATGCCTTCGATCACAAACATTTCCAGGGCGCGCTTCATCCGCCCGATGGCTTCGGCGCGGTCGCGGCCCTTTACAATCAGCTTGGCGATCATTGAATCGTAATATGGCG
>DASSYL010000497.1:0-2082 GCA_035703315.1 Candidatus Acidiferrum sp.
GCTTGACCTTCAGCGCACGATGCAACGCTGACATTTCTTCAGGGGATGCCAGTTCGGGGGTATAGACGCGGCCCGAGAAGAAAGGGAATTGCTCCGGGTCGGCGTGGATATGCGTGTGGCAGTCGCACGCATTTTCGGGAACGTCGAAATTGATTGGCGTGGCAGGCTGGGAGGCTTTGGCAAATCCTGTCCGTGTGCGCATGACAGCTCCGGCGGTGATTGTGTCCGTCAGCGCGTTGCGGCGCGTCAGCATCATAGCTTGAGTGCGGTTTTCCAATAACGGCCGGACGCTCTTATCCTCTCGAGCATCCTGCTTTCAGGCTAGTCTCGCAAGCAGGCGTGAATATGCGAGCAGCCGAGAACCGGTACTTCAAAGTGATGTTTTGGCTGGATGCCTTGAAAAGTCCCGCGTGATGCCGATTTTCGGTCCGACCAAGAGCCTGACGGACAAGCGTGCTCGGCGCCTACAGGCCTCTCATCGTGGAGGAATAGGCAGCGGCGGCACCGGATGAGAAGGCGCCGGGCGCGGCACAGACGATACCTGCGCCGTCGGTTCCTGAGTAACGCGCGGCGGGGTCGGGGCTGGTCGCGCTTGAGTTGGTGGGGACGAGATCCTCCGCCTGATGTTCTGCTCGGGAGCCTGGAGTTTCGCGATGTTCTGCGCCATCTGCTCTTGCTTGCCGGCAAGCTGCTCTTGCTTGGTGGCAAGCTGATCAAGCTGTTGTTGTGCGGCGGCAAGCTGCTCTTGTTTGACGGAGAGTTGCTCCAGGCTGCGGCGTACGACGGCAAGATCTTGCGCCATTGTCTCAAGCTGCTTCACCATTTCCGGAGTCGGTGTGGCTGCAAGGGATGCTGTTTGTGCGACGGGCACCGGCTGCTGGACTGCCATCGTGGATGGCGCCTGACCCGTAGAGGAAGCGCGCTCTTGCGTGGGCCCCGCGCTGATCTCGCTGGATGGGGTCCAGAGACGCTGCGATTGGGACGCGACCGCCACTCCGATCAGAGCCGCCACGCAACAACCTGCAAGGGTAAGCATCGTTCGCCTGCCGATCGGCGATTTGTTGCCAGCGAATGGATCCTTTTGGAAACTGGAAGGAGGAGGTGAGACGCGAATGGACGGCTCCATGCCTGGCAACTCAGCGCGGACATCAGGTTCGTCCCGCTCGTTTTCCGCCGGCTCATCCGAAGACGTGTGTCTCCCCGCCGCCAGATCGCCCGCTAGGGCATCAAGCTGATTTATCAACTCCAAGGTTTTTTCCGAAACAACCGAGGAAGCCTGAATGGCGGGCGCGGCTTGCGGTATCTCTTCGGGTATTTGAGCAGGGGCTGACGGGCACGATTCTTCGGCGGTGACGTCAATCTGCTGCGGCGTATCGGCGGCGGTCCAGCCGAGTCGGGCCGTTACTGGTGTCGTTCCGGGTGTAAGCGGCACAGTGTCCTTGTGACGCTCTTCGCTGAGGAGGCTCTGCGAGGAAACCATTGGCGTTCCATTTGAGAACGTTGCGGGGCATCGGCCTTTGGCCCGATTGCGCGAAAACAGGCCACCACCATGTGACGAGACCAAGGCGGGAGGGCAGCAAGCCGGTGGCATTGTTTTGGCCGAATTTGCCAGTCCGGCGGGTTCCGAGCGGCCTAGCTGAGCGCGGCAATGGCATGTCCACCGCCTTTGCCGCAAACCAAGAAGGGATCGGTCTGAGCGGAAGTGGGCGACTTTGCGCCGTGCTTGTCGGTTGCGGATTTGACCGCGCTCCAGGGAAGGAGCGCGGTCAAATCTTTTCGATCAGATGATGTAGACCAGCCAGAGCCACTTCTTCGCTTTTCTTTCAGCGTCAACTTTGCCGAAGGGCAAGTGGTAATCGCCCGGGGTCGTTAGCTCGTCCGTAGTCTGGGGGCGACGCTGCTCAGCGACACGCCCATCAATAGCGACCCGGCTGGTCCAGCTCAGGAAACTGTTGGACATGGGGCGCCTCCACGGGTCAACCAGGACAAACAGAGAGCCCGGTACAAGCCGCGAGGGTATAGTTCGCCGCGGCGCACTTTTTTGCAGCAGCCTCGATGGCCTCGTCGGAGACATCGTAGCTG
>DASSYL010000499.1:0-6247 GCA_035703315.1 Candidatus Acidiferrum sp.
GAGGATGATGGAGATGACGATCAGCAGCTCGATGAGGGTGAAGCCGCGCGAGTTTTTAAGACGATTCTTCTTCATTAGCTCACCAGTCTGAATATTTGGTTCCGTCGAGAGCATTGCCCTGGGATTTGGAATAGACGTCGAAGACGTTTTTGCCGCACCAGCTTTGCGAGTCGGGATCGTCGGTGACGCAGCGCAGACCCCAATCGGCCTGGCCGGTCATGGGGTCAACCGGGACTTTGCGGAGGAAGCGGATTTTTTTGTCAGCGGTACCGACTTGCACGCCTTTGACCAGGGTGTCGAGGTCGGGAGGGTAGTTTTCGCTGCCCAATTCAACGCGGATTTTCTGCTGGTCCGCCAAATCCTTGTAACGGTCAATGGCGTCTTTCATTTCGCGGAGATCGCGGCGAAGTTCATTTTCTTTGCTGCGGACGATGGAGTAGCGGGCGACTGGAAGCGCGGCGGAGGCGAGGATGACGAGGATCGAGCAGGCGATAATGAGCTCGATGAGAGTCATGCCGGATTGTGGGTTGGCGCGCCTCATGTGGTTTCTACTAAAAATATAACGCCGATTTGGCGGCGAAGAAAAGTGGCCGCTGCAAAAGCCGCACTCAGGTGTAACGAGACCGCCCGCAAAAACTATTGCGGCTTGACCTGCACGCTGGCTTCCGTCGTGAGCAGTGCCAAGGGCTTTTGCTGGGAGTCTTTGGCGTTCACCTGGACGATGGAAAGATTGGTGGCGCCCGGGCCGATGGCCTTGATGACGACGCCGAGCAATGTGCCACTGCCGCTGACACCGGGAGTATTGGGCTGGCGCGTGGCGGCAATCATCACCTGGCCCTTGGACTTGTCGCCGCCTTGCACGATGGCGATTTCCTGGTTACCGCTGGACAGGAAAGTTCCGTGCTGAACGTCTTCGATGCTGATGACGGCGGGGTCATACTGCAACATCATCGGGATGGAGTAGAGGTCGTTGACGTTATCGACGGAGACGCCGAGAGTGGCAGTTTGTCCGGGAGCGAGCGTCAGCGCTTGCGGATCGAAGCGCAGGCGGGCGTTTTGAGCGCCAGCGGCAGCCTGCGGAGCAGGAGCAGTCGTGGCGGGACCGGACAGGGGGAGCGCGGGAGGCGCTAGAGGAGTGGGTTGCGCGGGCGCTGGCGCCGGCGCTGGTGCCGGTTTGGTGGTTTCCGGACTGCGAATATCGCTCTGGCGGCGAGTGGTGATGTTCTGTTCGACGCCGGAAGAGATGGGCCGGAGGTCGGCGCGAGTCCAATCGGGCAGGCGAACAATGCGCGGAATGAGCACGATCAGGATGTCGTTTTGGGCGTGCTCGACCTTGTTGTCGGCGAACAGATACTTCATCAGGGGAATTTGCGCCAAGCCGGGCCAACCGTTGACGGTCTTGCTGTCCGTCTTGGTGAAGAGGCCGCCAAGAATGTTGGCTTCGCCCTCGCGGAGGCGGATGTCGTGCTCGATCTTGTTCTGGCCGATGATGGGCTGCTGAATGCCGCCGATGGTCGCGTTGCCGGTGACTTGTGAAACTTCCAAAGCGACCTTCAGACTGACCTCGTGGTTCGGGTGAATGCGCGGCGTGATGTTGACGTTGACGCCGACGTCGATGTAGGTGAACTGAGTGTTGACCAGCGGGTTGACGGATGTGGTGCCCACGCCGACGCCCGCCTGGAAGCTGCCGGTGGCGATGGGGACGCGGCTGCCGATATTGAGCTTGGCCGGCTGCCCGTCAATGGAGCGAATTTCGGGGTTCTGGATAATCTTGGTGGTGGTGTCGGTGAGGACGAAATTCGCAGTGGCGCCCGGCAGGGTGACAGTATAGTACGCGGAGCTGAAGGAGAAGCCTTTGAGGGGAGCGCCGGTGGGAGTGGTCGAACTCGTACTGCTGCCAGTGGTAGAAGTAGTGCCAGGAGGAGTGAAGGTGAGGGAAGCGGACTGGCCAGGCAGAATGCCGAGATCGCGGAGGCGGTCGGTGCTGGCGGAGAGCACTTCAACCTGGATGATGACTTCAGGCTTGGCTTTGTCGACGTCTTTCAGAAGGCGGCGGGCAATAGCCAGTTTGTCGGGAGTGTCGCGGACGATGATGGCGTTCTGCGAGTTGAGCTGCTGAACCCTGGTGAGATTGAGGACCTGGCGGAGGCCGTTGGCGATTTCGGTAAGGTCCTGCGACTGAATGGTATTCGAGAGATAGAAGGTTTCCACCATCTGTTCGTCGTAGTCTTTGTGCTTTTGCGTGGTGTCCTGGGCGACGAAGATGATGTTTTCTGTAACCGGTTTCCAGAACGTTTTGCTCTGGATGGCGACGATGTCGAGAGCCTGCTGGAGGGTTACGTTGTTGAGTTCGACGGAGATGCGGCGGGCAGGGAAGTCCGGGTCATAGATGACGTTGATGCCGCACTGTTTGCCGATGGTGTCGTAGATGATTTTGACGTCGTTGACCATTTTCAGGCTCACGGAGGTTTCAGGCAGCGGCTTGAGTTCGGGGGGGCCGGAAGCAAGATCGGGTTCGACTATGTTGTTGGGTCCAGCAGCGGCTTCGTCCTGCTTGCGGGCGACGTCGTTCATTTGGTCGGCGGTAGCGCGAAGTTCCTGGACGGCGACGGCGCTCGAGGGGTCAATGGTGGCGGCACGCTGGAATTCGGCGGCGGCGCCCTGAAGGTCGCCCTTTTCGCGCAGATCCTGCCCTTTTTTGATGTGGTATGCGCCGGCTTCAAAGCGGATTTGATTGAACTTGATGCGGTAATCGGCGTTTTGGGGATCGCTGGCGAGCGCTTTCTGGTAATACTGCAAAGCCGTATCGTAATCCTGCAAATCTTCGGCTTGGCGAGCGGCTTTATAGTGTTCGTCGCCTTTGGGGCATCCTGCAACGAACAGGCCCGTAACCGCACACAAAGTCAGAATGAACCTACGACGCATGCACACTCCGTGAATTGTAGCCGGGCCCCGACAAAAGACCGACGAAAAGCTGTACCACTCTAGCATTGGCTTAGAGGCGGAACAAGAAGCGAGGGGTTGGCTGTCGTGCATGTGTCAATGGCTGTTCAAAGGGATGCTATATTGGGTTGTTATGGCCAAGGCCGCGAAGACTCAGGGGCGCGACACCAATAAGAAGGGCGAGCAGATTGTGGCGCAAAACCGCGCGGCCAGCTACAACTACCATCTTTTGGAGCGGATGGAAGCCGGGCTGGTGTTGCACGGCACGGAAGTGAAGGCTTTGCGGGAAGGAAAGGCCAATATTCGGGATGCG
Source organism: Candidatus Acidiferrum sp. (assembly GCA_035703315.1). Lineage (GTDB taxonomy): Bacteria > Acidobacteriota > Terriglobia > Acidiferrales > UBA7541 > Acidiferrum. The sequence continues at coordinate 3,257 of DASSYL010000499.1, forward strand.
TTTGTGGACTTCAAGGCCTCAGGCGCCTGGCTGGTGAACGCCCACATTGCCCAATATATGGCAGGGGGACCGTGGAACCATGAGCCGTTGGGCAATCGGAAGCTGCTGCTGCACAAGAATGAGATTGCCAAATGGGCCGGGCGCACCCAGTCGAAAGGTTTGACCGTCATACCCTTGCGGATTTACTTTCGCGATGGCATCGCCAAATGTGAAATCGCACTGGCGCAGGGCAAAAAGCTGTGGGACCGGCGTCAGGACGAACGTACGAAGGAAGCTCGCAAGGAAGCGGAAGCAGCGATGTATCGCAATCGGAGGCGATAGAGAGTTATGCAGATCACGTTGGAAACGAAGGGGTTTGCGGCGGTTGAGACGGACGCGCTGGTGACGTATCTGTTCGAGGACGGCGAGCCGATCGCGGGGCGGGTTGCGGAAATCGACGCTGCCGCGGGCGGACTGTTGAAGAAATTGGCGGGGAGCGGAGAAATCAGCGGAAAGACGCTGGAATTTACGCTGGTGCACGCGCCGGCGGGGCTGAAGGCGGCGCGTCTGTTGCTCGTCGGCGCCGGGAAGAAAGATGCGTTTAACGTGGCGACGCTGCGAAAAGTCGCGGGGGCGGCGCTGCGCTATTTGAAGTCGCGGTCGGTGAAGAACTTCGCATTTCTTGTCCGCGAAAACGGGACGACGGCGGACACCGCGCAGGCGCTAACCGAGGGATTCATCACGGCGAATTTTGAGACGGACAAATACAAAACGGAAAAGAAAAACGAGAAAGAGATCGAGTCGGTGACCCTGACAGGTTTTGGAGACGCGGACAAGGCGGCCGGCGAAAGGGGATTGATTACAGGAAAAATTATTGCGGAGTCGCAAAATTTTACGCGGGATTTGGTGAATGAGCCTTCGAACAAGCTCACGCCGCGGATTTTGGCGGATAAAGCGGCAGCCATGGCGAAAGAAGCCGGGCTCGCGGTAGAGATTCTGGACGAAAAGAAGATTGCCGAGCTGAAAATGGGAGCGTTGCTCAGCGTCGCGCAGGGAAGCGTCGAGCCTCCGCGGATGATTGTGGTGACCTACACGCCAGCCAATCTGAAGCCGGGTGCGCCGGTGATTGGACTCGTCGGCAAAGCGGTGACGTTTGATACGGGCGGTATTTCGATCAAGCCCGCCGACGGCATGGAAAAAATGAAGTACGACATGGCGGGCGGCGCGACGATGCTGGGTGCGATCCGCGCGCTGGCCGCACTGAAGCCAAACGTGAAAGTGATTTGCGTGGTGCCTTCGACCGAAAACATGCCGGGTGGCAAGGCGCAGAAACCCGGCGACATTCAGACAGCGATGTCTGGCAAGACGATCGAAGTGCTGAATACGGATGCCGAAGGACGGCTGATTCTCGCGGATGCGATTACTTATGCCAAGCAGCTCGGCGTAACGCACATTGTGGACGCCGCGACGCTGACGGGCGCGATTGTGGTGGCGCTCGCGAATGTCAACGTGGGCGTATTCGGTTCGAACCAGGAGTTTACGGACAAATTGCTGGCTTCGTCGAAAGCGGCGGGCGAAAAAATGTGGCAAATGCCGATGGACGACGAGTACCGCGAGTTCATCAAGGGAAGTTTCGCGGATATTCAGAATATCGGCAGCGGGAAAGGTGGAGGCTCAATCACCGGCGCGTGGTTTATTCGCGAATTTGCTGGCGATACTCCTTGGATTCACCTGGACATTGCGGGAACGGCGTGGAATGACGACGCCAAGCCTTGGCTCGCGAAGGGACCAACCGGCGTCGCGTTGCGAACGTTGGTACATTTGGTCCAGACGTACTGATTTGCGCGGCCCGGCCGAATGCGGCGGCTGCTACATTCTTTCCGGAGCAGTGATGCCGAGCAGGGACAAAGCGCGTATGAGTTGGCGTTCCACGAGTTCCGTCAGCGCCAGGAGAAATGCGCGCTTTTCAGCATTGGCTTCCGACAGGATGTGTTGCTTGTGATAGAAGTTGTTGAAGGCCTGCGCGAGCTGGAAAGCGTACTTCGCGACGAACGCTGGCTCCTGTGCGGAGATTGCTGCGTCCGCGGCATGGTCCAGCATGCCGGCTTCTAGTAACAGCTCCCATAGGGCATGGCCTTCGGAACCATTCAAGAATTTACCGGCGGTTTCGGCAGTGAGAGTTCCGCCGCCCCCTTCCGCGCCCTTGCGGCGGATGCCGCGAATTCTGACCACAGCGTATTGGCAATAAGGGCCGGTTTCGCCTTCGAAGCCGAGGGCATCCTCAAAATCAAACGCGATGATGGTATTGCGTGTGAACTTCAGCAAGAAGAAGCGCAGCGCTCCGACTGCGATTGCGTGTGCGGTATTTTGCTGTTCGGCTTCCGCCATTTCCGCGTGGCGTTTTTTTACCTCGGCCAGAGTGGCTTCTTCCAGCTTGGTGATTAGATCGTCGGCTTTAACGCCCAGCCCTTTGCGGCCACTCACTTCGATGTAGGATTTTTTCGCGTCGTCGCCGGTCAGTTCGTAGCCAAGTTCGCGCGCGCAGCGAGGGGTAAGTGCCACGATTTCATAGGAAAAATGAATGGAATTAGCGGCGGCCTGCTGGTGACCGAGGCCGCGCAGCCCTTGTGCGACGACGTCCTGTAGATAGGACTGGCGAGTATCAATGACGTTGTAAACGCGCGAGGCGGGCTCGCCGAAATGAGGAGCAGCGGAGTCGTCTCGGTCGGTTGTGGTGGTCCAGACCGTTTCGTTTTGTGGCGCATCCATCCACCGCTTGTAATGGAAGTCCTTGCCGAGGAGCCCAAATTTCCAAAGCTGATAGGCGATGTCCTTGCCGACGTACGTAACAATTCCGTTGGAGCGGACGATAATTTTGTCCTGGATGTTTTCGTCGCCTTCTTCTTCTCGCGACTCGGCCGCTGCGGAATCATCTTTTTCCGCTGGCATGATCCAGCAGCCTGCCATTTTGCCGGACGTCGCCAAATGAATGACGCCTTTTTCCTTGAGTTG
>DASSYL010000507.1:0-2744 GCA_035703315.1 Candidatus Acidiferrum sp.
CGCCATCAAATTCCTTCTCACCCGCGGCATCACACTCGCGGCCCTAGGCGAGAATTTGGGCCTTAACGCCGCCGCCTTCCACGGCCATTGGCGGCTCTGCAAATTCCTCCTCGAGCAAGGAGCGAAGGTAAACCATGCGAAAGCGGAAACAGGAGAAACCGCGCTCCACTCCGTCCTGTGCACTCCCAATCGGCTCAATCACAATCTCGTCCTGCGCGTGCTCGTCGCGGCCGGAGCCGCCCCCAACATCGCCACACGCCCCGGCATCGAGACCGGCTGCTTCATGCGCGATTGCCGCACCAAGGGCGAAACTCCGCTGCACCGCGCCGCCGTTTTCGGCGATGAAGAAGCGATCCAGCTTCTTTTAGACGCCGGCGCCAAACTCGATGCCAAAGACGTACACGGCGACTCGCCTCTATCCTGGGCCGGTTGGTATGCCCGCTCGACGCCGATCCTCCGCCTGCTCTGCTACGGCAATTTTCGCGTCCGCCCCGATCGCAAATCCATCGAAGCCTACGTCCTCGGCGAACCCAACAACTAGGCAAATCTCGGCCAAGGAGCGGCATAGTAATGAAAACTCTATTAGGACTATTGATCGTCGCGCTCCTCGTCGCGACCGCTGGGGTCGGCTAGGAATTTCAGCCGTGGATGCCAGCGGGGCGACCCGTGCAGGTGAGCAATGCCCACGTCGCCAGCTACGATTTCAGGTTTGGCAGCGAAAGAATCCTGGATGGACGGAACCTTTTACAACTTGGTTGTTGTTCGCAAAGAAGGTGGCAAACTGGATGCCGTGCCTGCTCGAATGCGAAGACACCTATCGCCCTCTATTACCTTCCGAAAAGAAGCTTCAGTCAACGCTGTCCTTCAAGGTTCCACGAGACTAGGACTCTTTTAACGACTCGCGGCAGATGTTCACACGTCTGCCAGATGGAACCGCTTTTCAGAGTGCGGAAATTGATTCCGAACCACCGGGGGAACTGGCGAGCAGCGATCTCGACACTCAATCGCAAGCTTCGACTTCGGCGTGCTTCGCAGCGTTCGTCGGCACAGTCTCGAGCGTCGGATAGTCCGTGTAACCCTTCCTTCCGCCTCCATAAAACGTATCGTGGTCGTAGCGGTTCAGGTCGCTGTTAATCCTGAAGCGAACCGGCAAATCCGGATTGGCAATGAACAATTTCCCAAACGCCACCGCATCAACGGTGCCTGCGGCGATGGCTTCCTTGGCAGACTCTCGCGTGAACCCGCCGGCTCCAATCAACGTGCCCGAATAGAACGGCCGGAACAGCGCCGCCGTAGGCGCTGCACCGGAGTCCAATACGGCGGTTTCATCCGCCCCGCGTTCATCGGCTCTCGCCTCAATCAAATGGACGTAAGCAATCGATCTTTGCGCCAGCGCGCGCAGCACATAGCCGAACATGCCCACCGGATCAGAGTCGCGCATGTCGTTAAACGTTCCGAGCGGCGACAGCCGAATCCCGACGCGATCCATTCCAAAAACTTCGCCAATTGCGTCGAGGACTTCGAACAGGAATCGCGCGCGATTCTCGAAAGACCCGCCGTAGCGGTCAGTGCGTTTGTTGGTTCCGTCTCGCAGAAACTGGTCAATCAGGTAGCCATTCGCCCCGTGCAGCTCGACCCCATCAAACCCGGCTGCGAGCGCGTTGCGAGCCGCCTCACGATATTCATTCACCAGAAGCGGAATCTCGTCGAGACCAATTTCGCGCGGCGTCTCAAACTCCTCTCTTTTCCACGACGCGGTAAAGGCATTCCCCGCTGGTTTTACAGGCGAAGGCGCGATCGGCAATCCTCCATCCGGCTGATGCGATGAATGCGAAATCCGACCGACGTGCCATAGTTGCAGGAAAATCAGCCCGCCTTTGTCATGAACGGCCTCGGTGACCAGGCGCCACCCCGCGACCTGCTCGGGCGAATGGATGCCCGGCGTCGCCGGATATCCCTGCCCGCGTTGCGAAATCTGGGTTGCTTCTGTAACCAGCAGCCCTCCGGCGCCGGCGCGCTGCGCGTAATATCGCGCATTCATTTCGTTAGGAATGTTACCTGGCTGTGAAGCCCGCATCCGCGTCAGCGGAGCCATCACGATGCGGTGACGCAACAAGTGCGCTCCCACATGGAGCGGAGAAAACAACAAGGATCGCGGCATATCGAAAAGCCCTCCCGGGCATTTTGCCCAGGCCAAATAGATGAAACGCTCCCCCTACAAGTTTCATCAAAGTACGTGAAGGTCATAACTCATTGAAGTTCGGCAACCTCGCGACACACTGAACATGTCCGCCAGCGCATGCCAGTAAAGTCTGCCTAAGCCGCAACGGCGGTCTTTGCAGAAACTGTAGTAACGCTCCATGCAATCGTCCGCGCTTGCGCCTCCACCTTGCACGCACCACCACCAGTTATCTCCATAGGGATCTTCCCCGACTCTACTTCGCGCCCGCTGGCGCCTCTTACCTCCGGCACCAACTCCGGCCGGCCCAGCAGCGACAACGCGGCCGCAAGACGCTTCTCATCCGGCGAGGACGCATCCTCGTAGCTCTGCAGCCGCCCTGCAGTTCTGGCGCAAGTTTCACCAGTAGCGCTGCCCGTTTACCGTCAACATGGTCACCACGCAGTAGCGACCGAAACCGCACCGCCTGTCCAATTTCTTTCCCCTGGCATGGCTCTTCGCAAGCCCAGCCCTAAGTCCCGCAGAATCAATACTCACGTAATTCCCACGCGCAAATTCCTTTGGT
>DASSYL010000483.1:0-4088 GCA_035703315.1 Candidatus Acidiferrum sp.
GAACCCGAGTCCCACAAATGCGCCACGCTGCTTGAGCTTCCCGGCGGCCGAGCGTCCTGATCCGTCAGGAAACGCAAACCTTTCCCGTATCCGTCCATCAGCGCTTTGTTCAGCGCTGCAGGCTCATCTGTCCCGGCCGGAAAATCCTGGTAGCCCCAGGCGATCGAAACTTTGTCCCACTCGCCAATCCCCGTCGCATATGCGTCGCTCAAATCAATCGAGCCGTTCGCGGCCAGCTTCGCCAGCGGCGGCGGATAATCCATCACTGAAGAGCGGTTCACGGTGCTCGACGAATAGTTGTGCTCCAGTCCCAGCGTGTGCCCCACTTCGTGCGCCGACAATTGCCGCAACCGGGCCAGTGCCATCTCCTGCATTTTCGTCGAGACAGGTTTGCCTTTTTCGTAAGGAGCCAGCAGTCCTTCCGCGATCAGATAATCCTGCCGCACGCGCAACGACCCCAGCGTCACGTGGCCCTTGATGATTTCACCGGTCCGTGGATCGATGACGCCCATTCCGTACGACCATCCCCGCGTCGCGCGATGCACCCACTGGATCACGTTGTAGCGCAGGTCCATCATGTCCGCGCCTTCCGGCAACAGTTCCACGCGAAACGCATTTTTGTAGCCGGCCGCTTCGAACGCCTGATTCCACCATCGCGCCCCCTCAAGCAGCGCCGACCGAATCGGCTCCGGCGCGCCGCGATCCAGGTAGTACACAATCGGCTCAACCGCTTCGCTGACCACAGCCGTTGGATCTTTTTTCGCCAACCGGTGCCGCGCCGCAAATCGCTTCACGATCGGTTCGCTCACTGGCGTTGCGTAATCCATGTACGAAATTCCGAAGAAGCTTGACCTCGGATCGTAAATACGCGGCTTGTAACCCGGCCGCGGCAGCTGCACAAAAGAATGGTGCTCCCGCACGGTGATAGCCGCGGGATCGGGTGTCACATCGCGGACCCAGCGCCCTGGTTCGTCTCCTGTAAACGTCAGCGTCGCTTCCACTTCGGTATTCAGAGGAAAATTCTTGGTATTCGGCAGGTAAAGCGCGCTTCGCGACGGATCCAGTTTGTATGTGCCTTGTTTTGTGCGCCGCAGCGCGTTCGTCACGTTGTGGGCGTCGCGCAAGAAAAAGTCCGTTGCATCCACCAGCACTCGGCCGTTCTCTTCCGCCGCTGCTGCAAATCCCCACAATACCGACTCCGCAAACGAATCACGCACTGCGCGCTTTTCATCCGCGTCATTGCTTATTGCGCGAAAATTCAGATTCTCCTGCACCAGCAGAACCTTCGACCCGCTCCGCGCAAACTGCACGACTCGCGTCGCGCCCAATTGCCCTCGGTCCAGCCCAATGTCGTTCGAACCAACTCCCGCCGGCAGCCCGCTCTGGTACAGAAACTCGGTGTCCCACTTGTCAATTTCCATCCACAGCTTCCCGATCTTGGCATCCCAATACAAATTGAAATAGCCCGCCAGCTTTTGCGCACCCTTCGTCTTTTCCGCGATCGCGCTGTCTTGGGCGTCGCTCGACCTCGCGGCAACAGTCTGCCCACACAGGACAACCAATCCGATCACAACATTGCGCAACAAACGTCTCGCCATTGGCAAACCCTCCAACAGGAACGAACGTTTTACACCAAAATGCGCCACCGCGCAGCTTTCGTTGCTGGCCAACCATGCTCTTTGCTACCATCGGCTACAAGCCAGTGTCGGCACCGAGTTACATCATTCGAGGAGGCATCGCGGGCCGAGAGCGTCTGCGTATTCTCTCTCGCGTGATGCGTCCCACGTCGCTTGATCTGCTGCAACGCGCTGGACTGAGACCCCATATGAAGGTCCTGGAAATCGGCAGTGGCGGCGGCGATCTGGCTTTCGACATCGCTCGAATCGTCGGTTCAGCAGGCCGCGTTCTCGGCACGGACATCGATCAAACCAAACTCGAGCTCGCCACAAGTGAAGCAAGCGAGCAAGGTTTGACCAACGTAAGTTTTCAATTCGCCGATATCACCGAATCCGCGCCCGCGAATGATTTCGATCTGGTTCACGCCCGTTTCGTTCTCACGCATCTGACCAATCCCGCGCAAGCGCTGGCGCACATCCGCGCGGCGCTCCGTCTCGGTGGAATCATCGTGCTTGAAGACATCGATTTTCGCGGATATTTTTGCTACCCGGACTGCGGCGCAGTTTGGCGTTACGTCCAGCTATACACCGAAACCACCATGCGAAAAGGCGTAGACGCCAACATTGGTCCGCGTCTCCCCAGCCTGCTCGTCGCTGCAGGATTCGAAAACGTCAATATGAACATCGTCCAGCCCTCAGGTACCGAAGGCGACGTTAAGCTGCTCTCCCCTCTTACTATGGAAAATATCGCCGATGCCGTAATCGCCGAGGGCTTGGCCACGTCCCAAGAGATCGATCGTATCGTCGCGGAACTCTACGCCTATGCGCGGACTCCGGGCACGCTCGGCTGCATGCCGCGCATCTTTGAAGCTTGGGCCACTCAACCCACCTTACCCAGCTAATCGCGCAGGCGCCCAGTGTCAATCGCAGGCAATCCCGCTCTGCTATACTGCGTTTTCTGGGACCATTCGCATGGCCAAGTTACGCATTTCTGTCGTGCAGTATCTCAACACCGCCCCGCTTGTTCGCGGCTTCACGCACGGCCCGTTGCAAGGCAAGTACGATCTTTCTTTCACCGTACCCTCGCTGTGCGCCGAAGCGCTGCGCTCCGGCGCCGCCGACGTCGCCATCATCCCCGCCATTGAATACCAACGGATCCCCGGCCTTGTCGTGCTGCCTGATCTCTCCATTGCTTCGAAAGAACGCGTCCGCAGCTTGCTCATCGTTGCAAAATCACCGGTTTGCGAGGTCCGCCGCATCGCGCTAGACCGCAGTTCGCGCAGTACGCAAGCACTCACCCGCATCCTCTGCGAAGATCGCTGGAATATCGTTCCTGAATTTGCTGAAGCGACGCCTGACGTCGCCGAAATGATACAAACTGCCGACGCCGCTTTGCTCATCGGCGATCCGGCGCTTCGCCTCGCTATCCTCGCGGAACAACATGTCACGCCCGGCCGCGACGGCGCACTAGTCTGCAGCGGCACGCAAGTCGGCCTTCCACAGAATTCCAAGCTGCATCTTTATGACGTGGTTCACGAGTGGTGGCAGCTCACCGAACGCCCGGCCGTCCTCGCCGTTTGGGCTGCCCGCCCTGAAGTTGCTACTCCCGAACTGGCCGCCGATTTTTCCGCGTCGCTCGCTTTCGGACTCGCGCATCTCCCCGAAATTTGCGCAGAAGCCGCCCGCGAACTCCAGCTGCCCGAAAAGGAGCTCTCCCTGTATCTCCGCACCAATATCGACTACTCGCTCGACGCCGAAAATCTCAAAGGTCTCAACGAATTCTTCGCCCGCGCCGCTCGCCTCAATCTCATCCCGCAAGCCAATCCTATCTCCATCGCGGAGCACTCCGCGGTTTCCGCTCGATCTGTCGCTGGTCCATCCGTAGCTCGCTGACCGGAGCCATTGCTAGATTCCGTGTTTTCGTTCGGATCGACAAAACTTCGACTGGGCTTTGCTCACGTCATCGGAGCGGGATTAACAAAACGGAGGCCTGACCAGTTCGGAAACACTTTTCCTAAGGCCAAGGATCGGCTATCTGCGTGGCGCTTTGCTCGCTCCAAAACGTCCTCATCTATGGAAATACTCTTGCGCGTAGGCGAATGAGGCCATCTGCTCAGACTGTGAAGTCAACAATGCATATTCGGTATCAATCTTTCGTACTAGCATCAGCACCAGTCGCCTCGACTTGCTTCTTCTTCGTCGCTTTGCGGAACTCCAGTTCCTCCAACGTTCTCGGCCAATCGTCCCGAAGCAGCCGTGACAGGGCCCGGTCCGCTAACAGTTTCCCTCCCGTCTGGCACGTCGGACAATAGTTCGTCTCGTTTGAAGCGTACTTGATTCGCTGGATCGCCGTTCCGCATCGCGGACACTTCTGCTTGTACTTCCCGTGCACCGCCATCTCCGGCCGGAACGCTGTCACGCCCTCCGGAAATTTGCCACCCGTCTCCCGCCGCAGCCGCTCCACCCACTCCG
>DASSYL010000058.1:0-2080 GCA_035703315.1 Candidatus Acidiferrum sp.
CGAGTGGCTCACCACGTCGCGGAATAAATCCTGCGCGTTGCGGTGCAGCGCCTCCAGCTCATTATCTTGATCGCCCGTAATATCCGGCATCGGCTCGACCTGAGCCGTCAGATAAGGCTTCAGGCCCAGCAACTCATTAACCTGGAATCGCTGTAGCCCTTCGAGAAAGATCACCACGTTGCCGTTCGGCATCTTCACGGTCTTGTGCACGCGGGCAAACGTGCCGACCTTATGCAGGTCCGCGGCAGCGGGATCTTCCACGCGAGGATCGTGCTGTGCCACCACTCCCAGAAACTTCTCTTCGCCCTGCAGCGCGCTGATCAGCGCCAGCGAGCTTTCGCGGCCGACCGTTAGCGGCAGCACCGCTCCCGGAAACAGCACCGTGTCGCGCACAGGCAAAATCGGCAGCGAGCTAGGCATTGCTACATGTTTTTCAGCCATTGGGTCCTCAGTTCAAAGGCAGCTTCCCGCCCTTCGGAAAGCGCCTGTCCAACCTTTGATGCCGCACCCAGCAAAAGGATACCGCCAATGCGGCAATCGCTAGCATAAAATCTTAGTGTGTGACGCTCAATATCCTAACATGGATGCTTTGCTACTCCAAATTTCACCTAAGTTCTTTCAAATCTTTCATTTGCATACCAATGTCACTAGCGGCGCATTTCCCGTTTTTCTTCACGATGTCCCGTTCGTCCCGAAGTGCCTCTCTACAAATGACTTAGCGTCAGCTTCTGTGTGCAGTTCCCCATTTAATTGGGCCTCTTCCACTGCCGCCAGAATCTTTCCCACCACTGGCCCCGGTGCGAAACCCATCTCCAGCACTTCCGTCCCCGTTAACAGCCGGGGCGGCGTGACCACTTCCGGCGGCGTTCTGCTGACAAATTCCCTCACGAAGTCATAGGCCGCGAGGTTGCGATTGCTCGAAAGGCAATCCATCCGATGCAAATCGAGGTGCTCCTCAAAGAGCGGCATCCGCACAAAGCGCTTTAGCGTCGCGGGCTTCATTCGGTTCACGTCCTTGAAGCGCATGTGATTCTCAACCAGCGCCAAAATCTGTTCCGTCTCGTCGTTCGAAAAGCGCAGTTTGGCCAGCAACTTCTTGGCAATCGCCATCCCCACTTCCACATGCCCGTCGAAGCGAATCCGGTCACCAGTCTCCTTCGCCGATCGAAATGTCGCCGGCTTTCCCGCATCGTGCAAGAGCACGCCCCACGCCAAGGTCGCCGAGCAGCCCGCCGGTAATCCCTCCAGCATCATCATTGTGTGAATCCACACATCTCCTTCGGGATGATATTCGGGCGGCTGTTCCACGCCATGCAATGTACTAATCTCCGGGAGCACAATCGCCAATAGCCAGCACGAATCCAGCAGTTCGAATGCCGCCCGTGCGGCTCCTTCCGTCAGCATCTTCGTAAGCTCTTCGCGAATTCTCTCCGGGGAAACCTGCTGGACTTCCTTCGCATGACGCCGCATCGCGCGGAAAGTTTCCGCCTCAATCTCATAGCCAAAGCGCGCCGCAAATCGCACCGCGCGCAGCATCCTCAGCTTGTCCTCGGCAAAACGCCGCTCGGGCTCGCCGATCGCTCGAATAATGCCGGCCTTTAGATCGGCTTGCCCGCTCACAAAATCGAGTACTTCGCCGGTGTCGTGCCGCATCAGCAGTCCGTTGATCGTGAGGTCACGCCGCTTCACGTCCTCTTCGGGCGTCGTGGAGTATTCGACGCGATCCGGGTGGCGCCCGTCTGCGTAGCCGATGTCCGAGCGGAAAGTCGCCACTTCCACCTTCATGCCATCCTGCGGCACCAGGATGACTCCAAACTGCGCGCCTACCGTGATGCCGTTCGGGAACAACTGCAGCACTTGGTCAGGCGTTGCATCGGTGGCCACGTCGTAGTCGGCTGGTTCGCGTCCCAGCAGCAGGTCACGCACACATCCGCCAACCAGAAAGGCTTGGTAACCGGCCTTCTGCAGCGCATCGCAAATCGAATCGGCGAATTCTCTCAATGTCACTACAAAAGTATGCGCTCTTACGTTTTTTCTGTGTAGAGGCGCTGCCGCGGCCCTCTTGCAAACATTTCAACAA
>DASSYL010000097.1:0-5179 GCA_035703315.1 Candidatus Acidiferrum sp.
AACGCAGCGGTCGATGGCGGAGCAAGGATCGACTGCTGCGAGAGTGCGGAGGAAGACTCGGCGGGCGAGGTGTTTGCGGTCCATGGCGGTCGATTTGGAAGTATAGGCGCGGAGAGAGGCTGAGGAGGCAAAGGAAATAGAGCGAGCCCTGTCAGCCAGATTCCCTCGCAAATTTCGGAGTTCTTTTCGCCTCCTGCCATTCACCAGAAAGATATTCCCCACCCCCTGTTTCTTTGTAAGTGCGGCTGGCTCCGTTGACATCCTCCCGCGCGGGGCGATGCCTCAAGCAAAAGAGGATTGTAGGTTGGGGGAAAGGTGTTTAGGGGCACCGGAAGAGTTTTCCACAGACGAAGTGGTGCTGGCGGAAAGTACGGAGAACGCTGAAAACTCTCCTTGACAGTCTAGGAGAGCAGATGTATCTATTCCTAGATTCTCTAGGAGTGAGGTCGTTGGACAGACAACTGGAATTGCTGCAGGGGACGCTGGACATGCTGATCCTGAAGGCGGTGTCGCTCGGGCCACTGCATGGGTATGGAGTGCTGCTGCGGATCCAGCAGATTTCGAAGGACCGGCTGGAGATTCAGCAGGGCTCGCTGTATCCGGCGCTGTACCGGCTGGAAGATCAAGGGTGGATTGCGAGCGAGTGGGGCGAGTCAGAGAACAAACGGAAGGCCAAGTTTTACCGGCTGACGGCGGACGGGAAGAAGAGGCTGCAAAGTGAAGAAGAGAAGTGGAAGCGGATGTCGGACGTGATCGCGGGAATTCTGGCGACGAGGGCGGAGGAGTTGTGAGTGTCTGGCATCAAGTGCGGGCCTGGGTTCGCGCGAATATGCGGAGGTCTCGCATGGAGAGCGAGATGGACGCGGAGCTGCGGTTCCACATCGAGGCGCGGGCGGAAGATTTGATGCGGGGAGGAATGCCGCGACCGGATGCGCTGCGGCGGGCGCGCATTGAGTTTGGCGGGATGGATAACACAAAGGAAGAGTGCCGCGAAGCTCGCGGCGTGGGATTTGCGGAGAGCGCCTGGCAGGATTTGCGGTTTGGTTTGCGGATGCTGCGCAAGAATCCGGGATTCACGGCCGTTGCGGTGCTGACACTGGCGCTGGGTATCGGAGCAAACGCGGCGATTTTCACAGTGATCAGCGCCGTGCTGTTGCGGCCGCTGGCGGTGCAACATCCTGAACAGCTAGTGGCAGTGGGCGATCCGACGCGGGTGCACTCGTGGAGCAATGGGACGCCGGGCACAAATTCGTTTTCGTATCCGCTATACCGGGAGGTGCGGGACGAGAATGAAGTGTTCTCTTCCCTGCTTGCGACCTCGCGGCTGGACAATGCGCGAATCGTGATTGACAAGGGCGCAGAGGACTTGCACGGACGGGTGGTGAGCGAGAACTACTTCGAGACGCTCGGAGTAGAGGCGCTGATCGGCCGAACTTTTTCGAGTGAAGACGGCGGGGCTCCTGGAAAAGATCCCGTGGCGGTCATCAGTTATGGCTACTGGCAGCGACGGTTTGCTGGAAGCGCAGGCGTGCTGGGGAAAACGGTGCAGCTGAATGGCGTCCCGATGACCATCATCGGAGTCACCGGCCCGAGATTCCAAGGCGAGATTGTAGAAGACCAGCCTGATATCTGGGCGCCGATGATGATGGAACCGCAGCTGATGCCGCAGAAGGCGTACCTGGAGAGTGCGAATATTTCGGCGCTGCTGCTGGTGGGAAGGCTCAAGCGCGGCGTAACGATGCAGCAGGTAAAGGCTAACTTAGACGGGTTGGTGAGGCGAGCGTGGACAGGACCGCTGGAGGCGATGTTGTCAGCGGATGACCGAGATGCGGTACGGAATAGCAAGATTGACGTGCAGGTTTCGGAAGGAGTGAGGGGGCTGTCGGCGGTGAGGGCGGAATTTGGCGAACCGTTGTGGCTGCTAATGGGGATGGTGGGCTTGGTACTGATCGTGGCGTGCATCAACGTGGCGAACCTAATGCTTGCGCGGTCGGCGGCGAGACGGAAGGAGATGGCGGTGCGACTCGCGATAGGAGCAGGCACCGGCCGGGTCATGCGGCAGTTGCTCACGGAGTCGCTGCTGCTCGCGACCTTGGGAGGAGCGCTGGGGCTGCTGCTGGCAAAGTGGGGAGCGGCGGCGCTTGTGCGCATGGCGGCGAGGGGCGGACTGAAGAGCCGGCTTGAGTTGGACTGGCGAGTACTGGGGTTTACCGCAGCGGTGTGTCTGGTTGCGGCGATGCTGTTTGGGTTGGCTCCCGCGCTGCGACTGGTGAAAGTGAAGATGGGCGCGGCGCTCGGTGAAGGTTCTCGCGGCTCCGGTCCGAGAATGAAGTTGCAAACCGGCCGGCTGCTGCTGGGAACACAGATTGCAATGGGAATGTTTGTGCTGATGGGCGCTGGGCTGCTGGTGCGTAGCTTGTGGAAGCTGCAGGGAGCAGACTTGGGTTACCACCGCGACAAGCTGCTGCTGGTGCGCGTGGATCTGGGCGCCAGCGGATACAAGGGAGACGCCATTCACGCAGCAACACAAGAATTGCTGGATCGTTTCTCAGCGCTTCCCGGTGTGAAGGGAACAACCGCTTCAACCAACGGACTCTACAGCGGAAGCGAATCTGCGGATGCGATTCTGCTGGATGGTGCTTTGCCAACCAATGGAGACAAAGACAGCGCGGATGACGAAATCGGTCCCAACTATTTCAGCACGATTGGCGTGCCGATGGTGATGGGACGGGAGATTACGCAGCAGGATTTTTCGCGGCGAGCGCGCGTGGCCGTGGTCAACGAAACGTTCGCAAAGCACTATTTCGGGGAGAGGAATCCGCTGGGGCATACGGTGGGAATACAGGACTCGGAACATCCAAACACGCCGCCCTATGAAATCGTTGGTGTCGCCAAGGACGTGCGCGACCACAACGTGCGGCAGCCGGCAAAGCGGCGGATGTACGCTCCCTTGAACGCGGGCGGGTTCGACGAAACGGGTTCGATTAACTTTGAGATTCGTACGGAAAATCCCGACGCGTTGACGGATGCGGTGAGGAAAACGGTGCTCAGCTTGAATCCGGCGATGATGGTAGAGGATCCGGAGACGGCGAACGATTTGGTGGGCGGGACGCTGGGTTCGCAAGTGATGGCGGCGCGGTTGTCGGCGCTGTTTGGCGGCCTGGTGCTGCTGCTGGTGTGCATCGGGTTGTACGGCAGCATGGCTTACAACGTGGCGATGCGAACGAAAGAGATTGGATTGCGGATGGCGTTAGGGATACCGCGTGCGGCGGTATTGTGGATGGTGGCGCGAGAGGCGTGGGTTGTGCTGGCGATCGGCGCGTTGGTGGGAGTGCCAGTGGGAATCGCCGGGAGCCGGGTGTTTCAGTCGATGTTGTTTGGGGTGGGCGGCTGGGATCCGGTTTCGATTGTGTGGGCCATTCTGTTGTTGGTCGGAGTTTGCCTGGCGGCAGCGATCGCGCCGGCGCGGAGGGCGATGCGGGTGGATCCGATGGTCGCGCTACGGTACGAGTGAGCGGATTATTTAAGGAGTTCGGGGTTGAGGGCGTTGGGAGGACGCTGTCCCTGGAAGAAGGCGGTGATGTTCTGCGCAGCAGTGAGCGCCATTCGGCCGCGGGTCTCGGTGGAGGCGGAGCCGAGGTGTGGCGCGAGGACGACGTTGGAGCGCTTGAGGCCGGGGTGAATGAAGGGTTCCTGTTCAAAGACGTCGAGGCCGGCGCCGGCAATTTTTTTGGATTCGAGGGCGTGGACGAGAGCGGCTTCGTCTACTACGGGACCGCGCGAAGTGTTGATGAGGAAGGCGGTCGGCTTCATGCGGAAGAACTTGGGCGCGTCAAAGAGCTGGCGAGTGTCGGCGTTGAGCGGAACGTGCAGAGAGATGAAGTCGGATTCGGCGAGGAGCGCGTTCATGTCGCGGTGTTCGGCGTTCAGTTGTTTCTCTATCTCTTCGGCGACCCGCTTGCGGGTGTTGTAGATGACTTTCATGCCAAAGCCTTGCGCGCGGCGAGCGACGGCCTGGCCGATGCGGCCGAAACCGACAATGCCTAAAGTTTTCCCCCAAACATCGGTCCCGCAGTATTGATCGAAGTTCCAACCCTGCCAGTTCCCCGTCCGGACATATTGATCGGCTTCGACGACGCGGCGCGCGACGGCCAGCATCAGAGCCCAGGCGAAGTCGGCGGTAGTTTCGTCGAGGACTCCGGGAGTGTTGGTGACGAGGACTCCGCGGCGCGTGCAAACGGGGACGTCGACATTGTCGTAGCCAACGGCTACGTTGGAGACGATACGAAGTTTGGGAGCGGCGCGGAGTGTGTCTTCGCCGACGCGTTCCGTGAGCAGGCAGACCAGGCCTTCTTTGTCCTTGATGCGGCGGAGGAATTCGTCCTTGGGAGGGCGGTCCTGTTTGGACCAGAACTCACAGTCGCAAACGGACTGGAGGAGGGCTTGGGCTTCGGGATAGAGCGGATGGGTGATGAAAATTTTGGCTTTCAGCATAGTGGCTCGTGCTGTTGTTTTGGAGAAAATAAGGTAGCACAGGCGGAGCAGAGATTTGGGGATTTGCGGCGAGCGTTGCGAATTACTATAGTGGCGGAAGAAAGAGGTGATTTGCCCACAAAGGCACAGAAAAAAAGAAGACAAAAAAAACAAGGAAATAGAGAAAGAAGCAGAGAACAAGGAAAGAGAACTGAAGCTAGAGGCGCAGAGTACAGAGAGAAGAGCCAGGCAAGAAGTCGCGAGAGCGGGGTGATTTGAATACGCAAATTGTTGCAGAGCTAGAAGGAATTGTTGGGGCGCGGAATGTGCTTTCGCGATCCGAGGACCTGGTGCTGTACGAGTATGACGGGTCGGTGGAGAAGGCGAGGCCGGAGGCGGTGGTGTTTCCGTCGAGCACGGCGGAAGTGATCGCGATTGTGAAGCTGGCAGTGAGGCACGACGTGCCGATTGTGGGTCGCGGGGCGGGCACCGGGCTTTCCGGCGGAGCGTTGCCGCGCGGCGGCGGGATCATGCTCGCGTTTGGGCGGATGAACAAGATCGTGGAGGTGGATTTTGAAAACCGGCGGGCAGTGGTGCAGCCGGGAGTGGTGAATTTCGATTTGACGCGGGCGGTGGAGCACGCAGGATTTTATTTTGCGCCGGACCCCTCAAGCCAGAAGTCATGCACGATCGGCGGGAACGTGAG
>DASSYL010000192.1:0-3428 GCA_035703315.1 Candidatus Acidiferrum sp.
AGATCGGCGCCATAGCCGGGCTGATTTCCTGTTTCGCCCGGCGCCACAATGCCGGGTCATGCCAATTTCGTACGCCGTCCCAAGCGGCGCGGGCATCGACGGCAACGAGATCGATGCCCTCCTCCTCGACAAAGTCGCGCAGCTTTTCACTGAATTTTTCGATGAAGCGCTGATACGAACCAGGCAATCGATGCTCATTATTGCCAAGCAAGCCCGGCAAGATGGGCAATGGCGTCTGCACCAGGATGTGACAGCCATATCTGTCGCGGGCTTTGCTGCAACAGTCGTGCAAATGCGCAATCAAGGCGTCGAGCGCCGCGTCCGCATCGCCTCGCCCGGCGTCGGAACGCATCTCGCGGATACAATGATGGGCGTCGAATGCAAACAGGATGGCGTTCGGTTCGAAATCGTCAAGTCCGGAGCCCGATTCATTCAATTCTGCGTAGTACTGGTTGAAACCAGGTTCGTAAGTCTTCACCCAGAGGTCGCGCCTTAGCCCGGCAACGCGAATCCCCGGCAGCAAATGCGTCGTGACTGAGGAGCCGAGCACCGCGAGGCGCACCGGCCTGGTGGAAAGGTGCGACGGCGGATTGTCGCCGAATAGTTTTTGCAACAGGCGATCAAGGCGGATTGTACGGATGAGATCGAGTCGCGCGTTCGCCAACTCGACGAGTTTGCGCCAAGTCCGCTCCTCCGCCACGGCCTGATCCAAGGCGGCGGCCTCGCGGCTCCAGCCCGGATTTTCGGGGAGCCAGTAGAGACCCAGCGCGCTTGCACCCTCGCCCATTTCTGCGCCCCTAGCCTATGTGCGCTCCGACCGGAATCGGCTCATTTGACCGGATACGGCGTTTTGGGCCTGGGCGAGCGGCTGATACCGGCGCCTCTAACACTGCCTGCAGGCGTTCGCGGAGGTCTTTAATCCTTGGGTCCGAGGCGCTGGATTGCATCGCTTCCTCGACGATCGTAAGGGAATCCTTGTAACGACGCTGGCGGAAGAGGCATTCCGCGAGCTGGATCTTGTAGACGATCTCCGTCGGGCGCAGCTTCACGGCGCGCCGAAACTCGACCTCCGCATCGCGATCGCGTCCCAGGGTCACGAGAATTTGGCCCATGCCGCAACGGACATCGGCATCTTCGCCAGAAGCGTCGACGACCGCCTTATATTCCGCGACAACGTCGCGACGCAGTTTATTCGTGAGCAAGGTGGCCAGTTCACACCGAAGCAAAGCCATTTTCGGATGGACGGTGATAGCGCGACGCAGCAGCGCTTCCGCCTTCTCGAACTCTTCACTTGCCGCCAAAACCTTGGCCGCGAGGATGACTAGCTGCGCCTCGTATGGATGATAAGACAAGCACATCTGCACAGTTTGCTCGGCCTCTGGGAGTCGTCCCTGGCTCAGCAACAGACGGGCGAGTTCAAAACCTGGCCAACCATAAGCCGGGTGAATCGTCAGTGCTTTCCGGAACGATGCTTCCGCGCCCAGCGTATCGCCGCTCTTCAAAAGGCAGGCACCCAGGACCGCATGCGTCTCCGGATGTGAAGCATCGCATGCAACCGCGGTTTTCGCAGCCTTTAGAGCCTCGGCGTTTCGGCCCAATCGCATCAAGATTTGAGCGTGTGTTGCATGCCCGTCGGCGGAAGCAGGCGAAAGAGCGAGACCCTGACGCAATGTCTCAAGCCGTTTGTCCGCATCGTCCGTAGCCATGCCTCGCATACCTTTCGCGAGGGGCTCGTTCCAGTCATACGCCATGTAACGGCGGACATATTCCGAGAAGGTGAAGCTTCCCTCGCTGCGGACAGGATAGCGTTGTTCTTCTGTCACCCATTGCAATTTGAAGTGCCGCGCAACCACGGGATGAATCGGCAGACAGCCCGACGGGAAGGGACTGCGCCACAAACCTGCGAGAACATTTTCCGTCCTTGCAGGCTCACACCCGATACGGTGGAACAACTGCCGTGCAAGACTCTGGAACGCAGGAAGATTGGGATGGTGCGGCGTGAGGAAGACCTGCTCTGTCCGGAACGACTGCGCGACGAAATCAGCGATCTCGAACCCGCATGCGGAATCGCGACGGCGTTGCCCGTTAAACCAGAGTTCGAATAGGCGATCGAGATCAGTACGCGTCGAAAAATCAAGAGAGAGGTAACGCTCGACCGCCTCCTCGGCGCTGATACCTTGGCTGATCAGTCCGTTCAGAAAAACGTCTCCGAGCTCTGGATCGAAAGGCCCGTTTTCCGCATACGGCAGACGCGTGTTCCGCGGATGCGGGCGACCTGCAAAAGGCCACAGGAACGTCGCCGAGACCAGCGGCACCTTCACCACATCGCATGATCGCGGAAGGTCTTCGAGCACAACATTGGTCGCTCCATCGACGACTTGCCAAGCAATACAGTCTGCATCGCGCAACGCTTTTCGATCGTCTTCTGTCAGGTCGAGCTGGTTGCTTATGTAATAGGCTGTGGTCGATTCTGACGCAGCGAACCCCACACGATAAAGCACCGTGAGCTTAGCCATTTGGCAATTGCCGATGAAAACAGCTCGCGCGGGGCTCGAGTGCTTCGCGTGCATGATTTTCGCTCTTTCAATGCGCTTTTCGGGCCGAATTGACTATGGATAGACGAAAAGCAGTTATTTCCATGTGATAAAGTTTGACAAATTGTGATTGGCCCCTGGACCCAAACAACAGCTGGCCAAAGCCCTATTCGGATAGCTGTCCAACATTAACGACGTCAGGAATCCTGCGTGGGGCGGCACCCTGCAATTTATTGAATTCAATTGAAATCGGTTCAGCGACGCGCCTGCAATTGCGAAGGCGATTTATTTTACAAACACCACTCGCGTACCGACATGGACGCGGCCGTACAGGTCCATGATGTCCCTGTTGTGCATGCGGATGCAGCCAGCAGACACCAGGCCGCCAATCGAACCAGGATTGTTGGTGCCGTGGATGGCGAGTTCGCTGTGCACCAGCACCAGAGCCGCGGCACCCATCGGATTTTGCGGCGAGCCACCCTCGATATAGAAGTCCGGCGAGCGGCTACCGCGAAGCGATACAGGCGGCTTCCACGCTGGCTTGATGTGTTTGCTGGCGATCCGTGTGGTGCCGAACCATTGTTTGCCGGTGCGGCCGACGCCGACCGAGTACTTGAGCGCCTGATCCTTGCCGGTGACGAGATAGAGGCTGCGTTCCTCGCTCTGGATCAGGATGGTGCCCGGCTTGGCATCGCCAGTGTAAGGGACCTTTTCGGGAGCGGCGCGCGCCGGCAAGGTCACGAGGATGAGAGGGGCGGCGGCGAAAACGAAAAGACAAAAAAGGCGACGCAGCATGGCGGTGCTCCTGCTTGAACGCGACCGGTGCGCAGAAAAATAACCTGATTCTGCCGTATGCGCCTGCCAAAACCGCCGTTTTCGTTAATGACGCCCAGC
>DASSYL010000503.1:0-4158 GCA_035703315.1 Candidatus Acidiferrum sp.
CAAGCAAGAGCATTGAAGAAAGCAAAGCAGCTCTCAGAAAGTTCTTCATTTCCATCAATCTCCTTTTTTGATGAGCACGGACCGAGTTGCCCGGAACTTGCTCGCATCAGGTATAACCCAGACTCGCTTTGCTAGTTGCGAAGTAGGTTAGAGATTGAGGCGGAACACGGCAATAGAGAGAAGGCTGTAGTACGGAGGCACTCAATCTGCCACCTTACGCTGCTACGGAATTGAGACGGAAAATGAAAACGGAGCAGAGGATGTCTGCTCCGTCGGGAACACAGTTTTTGAGATTGTCCGGACCCAATTGTTAATGCGCGTGGCCATGGTCATCTTTGTCGTGGCCGTGACCATGACCGTGGTCTTCATGCTCGTGAAAGCGTGCGTTGTCGCGAATCTTTCTATCCTTGTCCCAATGATGGTCGTGGTCAAAACGGCCGCGCGGACCGTCCCAATAGCCAGCGTAAAAGCGGCCGCCTTCATGGCGGGGAGCGATCCAACGAGCGCCAGCGTAGGGCGGACGGCTCCAATAACCTTCGTGCCAGCGGTAGTGCCCGGCGACGGGATACCAATAGCCGCCGACCCACATAAAATCCGATGCAGGCTGCGCAGGCATGACGACAACGGCGCGAGGCGGCGGCGGCGCCCCGATCTGAACGCCAATAGAAACTTGCGCTTTTGCGGGAATGGCTGCCAGCAGGAACGCCGAAAACGCGGCAGCTTTCAGCAGATTTCTCATAAAGTGTTCGTCTCCTCGAACAGTGTTGCGGGCTTGCATACATCCCAAGGTAGATTGTTTTCGGGTGTTGCAGCGAGCAGACAGGTGCAGCCGTGCTGAGACAATTAGCTGTACTGGCGCCCTGTACCAAAGGCCAGGGCGATTTCGACATGAAGAACGAAGAGGCTCCCCTTACGTGCTCGTCAAATGAGGGCTCGTTTGCGGGCGTTTGCCGGGGTCAGCTACAATCTGGAGTTTCTTTTGCTGCGCCGAAGGCTGACCGAAGGCATGCACGAACTGAAACTGCACAACACGCTGAGCGGCAAGACGGAACCTTTCGTACCGCTGGTGGACGGGGAAGTGAAGATGTACACCTGTGGGCCGACGGTCTACGACTATGCGCACATCGGGAATTTCCGGACGTTTGTGTTTCAGGACATCTTACGGAGGTATCTGAAGCAGCGCGGGCTGAAGTTGAATCATGTGATGAACCTGACCGATGTGGACGACCGGATCATCGCAAACGCCGCGGCCGCAAAAATTGGGATTCGGGAATACACAGAGAAGTTCGCACAGGCGTTTTTCGCGGACTGCAAGGCCCTGAGCCTCGAATCGCCGGAACACTGGATTCGCGCGACCGACCATATTCCAGAGATGGTGCAGCTGATTGAAAAGCTGCAGCAGAAGTCCTTCACCTACGACAGCGAAGGATCGATCTATTACCGGATTGCGAAGTTTCCGGAGTACGGGAAATTATCAAAGATTGATTTGACAGGGATTCAGGCGGGCGCGCGCGTCGACAACGATCGCTATGAAAAGGAGAGTGCGCGAGATTTTGCCCTGTGGAAGGCACCGAAAGCCGGGGAACATTTTTGGGAAACCGAGATTGGACCAGGGCGGCCGGGCTGGCACATTGAGTGTTCGGCGATGGCGATGAAGTATCTGGGCGAGACTCTGGATATTCACACTGGCGGAATCGACTTGGCGTTTCCCCACCACGAGAACGAAATTGCACAGAGCGAAGGAGCGACGGGGAAGCCGTTCGCGCGGTATTGGGTACACGCGGAGCACCTGCTGGTGGAAGGCGAGAAGATGTCCAAGTCGCTGGGGAATTTTTTTACGATGCGCGACTTGTATGGCAAGGGATATAAGCCGTCGGCGCTGCGGTATGCGCTGGCCAGTGTGCCCTACCGGCGGCAGCTCAATTTCACGTTTGACGGGCTGACACAAGCGACGAATTCGGTCGAGCGACTGCGGACGTTCGCTGGCCGGTTGAAGCAAGGGAAGTTTCCCGCAGGATCGCCGGCGGGATTCAAAGGCCGGGCGGCGAAAGCCTTGGAAGGGTTCGACGCCGGACTGGCCGATGATTTGAATACCGCGGCAGCGCTGGCGGCGGCATTCGATTTTCTGCGTGAGGCGAACATCGCGATGGATGGCGGAAAGTTTGGCGACGAGGATGCCATTGCATCGCAGGAGTTTTTGACAAAGTTTGATGAAGTGTTTGCGGTCATCGAGGACAACGACGCCGCAAAAATGAAAGCGCTGGGCTACGGCCCGCAAAGCGATGGACTCACAGACGCAGAAGTCGAGGCCAAGATTGCAGATCGGCAGGCGGCTCGGCAGCGGCGCGACTTTATAAAGAGTGACGAAATCCGCAAAGAACTGGCGGAACATGGTATAATTGTCGAAGATAGTAAGGACGGAAGCGTCCGCTGGAAACGCAAATGACATACTCACAATTGCACCGGCCGGCCCAACAAGCTTCTCCTTCCGAACTGCGTCCGAACCTCTACGGCGTGGATTAAGTCCCTTTCCAAAAAAGCAGCGAGCATTTTGGTGTCGTAGTGCGCTTCAAGAGGCGGCGCGACGCGAAAATTCCGAAATGCAAAACTGCGAACCCGTTTCATCACTCCGGCG
This sequence comes from Candidatus Acidiferrum sp., assembly GCA_035703315.1. GTDB lineage: Bacteria > Acidobacteriota > Terriglobia > Acidiferrales > UBA7541 > Acidiferrum. The sequence continues at coordinate 2,636 of DASSYL010000503.1, forward strand.
TGGTTGCGCCGGAGCCCACCAAACAACTGGAACCGCGTTGCCGACGGCCCGCGAAGAAAACGGAGATTGCAATGATTTCGACGACTACGGAAATGAAAACACCCCGTCTGGTGACGGCGCTGCCCGGCCCCAAGGCCCAGACGATTGTGGAACGCGATGCGAAGTTCATGTCGCCGTCGTTCACTCGCGACTATCCCCTGGTGGCGAAGAGCGGCCACGGCGCGATGGTGGAAGACGTGGACGGCAACGTGTTTTTGGATTTTGCGGCGGGGATTGCGGTGTGCTCGACCGGGCACTGCCATCCCAAAGTAGTGGAGGCGATCCAGAAACAGGCCGCGGAACTGATTCACATGTCGGGCACGGATTTTTATTACGAAAGCCTGCCCTATCTGGCGGAACGGCTGGCCAAGACCGTGCCGGGCGCGGAAGACAAGAAAGTATTCTTCTGCAATTCAGGCACGGAAGCGGTGGAAGGCGCGATGAAGTTGGCGCGATACGCGACCAAGCGCGACAAGATGATCGCGTTTTACGGATCTTTCCACGGGCGCACCATGGGGTCGCTATCGCTGACGGCCTCGAAGTCCACGCAGCGCAAAGGATTCGGTTCGCTGCTTGGGGGCGTGGAGCATATTCCGTATCCCTACGCGTATCGGTGCGCGCTGGGGCATACAGCGGAGACCTGCGGCGCGGAAATTCTGGAGACGCTGGAGAACCAAATTTTCAAGAGGCTGTTCGATCCGACTGAAGTGGCCGGAATCATCATCGAGCCGATTCAGGGCGAAGGCGGCTACGTGCCAGCGCCGAAGTTTTTCCTGCAAGAGCTGCAACGCATCTGCCGTCAGCATGGAATCATGCTCATCGTGGATGAAGTGCAATCCGGCATGGGACGCACTGGCAAGATGTGGGCCTCGGAGCATGCGGGCATCGAGCCGGACATCATTACCAGCGCGAAGGGAATTGCCAGCGGCCTGCCGCTCGGCGCATTCATTGCGCGGTCGAGCGTGATGAACTGGAAGCCCGGTTCGCACGGCACGACTTTTGGCGGAAATCCGGTGTGCCTGGCGGCTGCGATCGCCACGCTGGATCTGCTCGAAAATGGCATGATGGAAAACGCGCGGAAGATGGGTGAATACATCTTTGCGCGCACGGCGGACTGGACGAAGAAGTTCAAGATCGTGGGCGACGTCCGGGGCAAAGGACTGATGATCGGCATCGAGTATGTGCGCGACCAGCGGACCAAGGAGCGAGCGGGCGATTTGCGCAACTTCATCGTGGATCGTGCATTCCATAAAGGTTTGTTGGTGCTCGGAGCCGGCGAAAACTCGCTACGTCTATCGCCGCCGCTCCTAATTGACGAGGAGCAAGCCGAGTTTGCGCTAAAGACTCTGGAAGAGTGCATGCGCGAGGCGGAAGGGAAGATCTAAACGCAACGCCGACATTCAGGAAATCCCGTGGCTGACGCGCAGAAGTTTGCGGCGGCCACGGGATTTTTGTTTATACTCACAGCCGCGTGGGCGAAGAAG
>DASSYL010000343.1:0-7032 GCA_035703315.1 Candidatus Acidiferrum sp.
ATTCATGCCGAAACCTTTTGCGCGACACGGGGTTCCAATTCTGCGAGGCTCTTCCCGGCCCGGATTTCGTGGTTGGCAACCCGTACCCCGAGATCAAACGACGCTGACTCTTCCGGCACACGGATTCACGCAACCGGATACAGAGATCGCGATCAGGTCATCTAAACTGGGGAAGTCCTTTTCCGTTCGTTCTGGCGCCGGGCAGGAATCAGAGCTGTTGGCACGCTCTGCGATTCAGATGTCCAACTTTGCGCCCAGCCTTTGGGCCCTTGGGGTGAATTGATGAATGTTTCTCCGCAGTTCAGCCGCTATCTGGCGGTGTTGTGTCTGGCAGTATCCCCCGCCGCTGCTCTGGCGCAGCGCCCGCATGCCAATTCTGTAGCCGCTACTTCTGGCGGCTACAACGTTGCCAACGAGTCTTCCCTGCAGGGTACGATTCTGACTTACACGGAAAATTCCAAGACGCCACCTCTCGGCACGCACGTTCTGTTGCAAACAGCTTCGGGAAATATGGACGTGCATCTAGGCGATGCGCGGGTCCTGCACCAGGCCAAGCTGAATCTCGCGCAGGGAATGAGCGTGCGATTTGTCGGTCAGTCGCAGAGCGTAGGTAAGAGCACGGTTTTTCTTGCGCGCCTCGTGCAGGTTGGCTCGCAAATCGTTGCCGTGCGCTCCACTCGCGGATTGCCGGTAAGTCCGGGCACCCCGCGTGGTAAGGCCGCCGCCAAAAATGCAGAAACGAACCAGCAGGGAGGTGCGCGATGAATTCGCTCGCCTCAGCCCGCGCTCGAAGCACGATGAAATTGCCCAGTCGCTTCGCGCTTTCCCTGGCACTTTGTTTCGCAACATTTGCCACGGCTTGCAGTGGTGGCGGATCGACGCCCGCGCCGCCTCCTCCGACCGGCAATTTCTCCAATGCCAGCTTGAAGGGCCAATACGCCTTCTACATGAGCGGCACAAATGCTTCGACTGGATTTTTCGCGCGCATTGGTTCGTTTACCGCAGACGGTAACGGCAACATTACCACTGGACTGGAAGATGTTGATGTCGTGAGCGGCCCGGAACTGATTTCACTTTCGCCCAGTACGTATACCATCCAAGCCGACGGCCGCGGGATCGTGAATCTTACTGGCACAGCACCGCTCCGTTTCAGCGTCACGCTGCTATCTCCGACGCAAGGCTTCATTATCGAGACTGACGGCGCGGCGACAGCCAGCGGCACCTTTTTCCTACAGGATCCCAATTCATTCGCAAGTGGATTCAGTGGCAACTACGTTTTTGACGTCAGCGGAATTGATTTCAATGCCTCAACGTTTGGCGTGCCGGATTCCGTTGTCGGCCAGTTTGTTGCCACCAACGGCGTACTCGGCGGCGTTCTGGATGAGAACGATGACGCCAACCCTACCGGAGCGCAACCTTTCACGAGCGGGTCGTTTCAGGTGGACGCCGCTAACAACGCCACCTTCGGCCGTGGAACCATGACGTTCGTCGCGGGCGGCACCGAGTACCACTTTATCTATTATGTGGTGAACAGCTCGCGGTTGGTTCTGATCGAAGACTCAAGCTTCTCAGGCGTTTTGACTGTGGGTACGACGATCGCCCAGTCGAGCGTTCCCACAACGAACGCCACATTTAACGGCGGCTTCGCGTTTGTCACCAGCGGTTCGGGAATCAGTGGACCGCTCACACGCATCGGCCGCTTCACGGCGAGTGGCAGTGGCGGGCTGACCAGCGTGTTCGCCGACACCAACGACAATGGCACCACGGCTCAAGTTCCAAAGGGTTCGCTGTCGGCCACGACGTATTCCATCGATGGCAATTTCCCCGGTTCCGGGCGTGGCACGCTCACGTTCACCGACTCCAGCCTTGGCACGTACTCCTTCGTTTTCTATCTGAGCTCCGCGAGCGGCGGCGTGATTCAGGACGTCACTCTAACCAACAGTGGCGGCAACGTTGGCGACGGCTTGCTGCAATTGCAGACCGGCGCGCCGTTTAATTTGGCTGGTCTGGCCGGTGATTACGGCTTGAACTTCTCCGGTATCAGCCAAAACACCTCGACCGTCGCAACCGCCGAAGAGGATTATGTCGGCCACATCACGGTGAACAGCGCCAGCGCGGGCGGCAACGTGACGGGCGCGGTGGACTTTTCCGAGTTCAGTTCCAATCAGGGCGTGTTCCTGAACGTAGCGGTCTCCGGGAGTGGGCTCGCTATCGGCGGCGACGGCTCAACCAGCAGCGGCATGCGCAATGCGCTCTCGTTGAAGCTCGCCGGCAATCCGTCGTCCACGCTCAACTTCGTTCCTTACATCGTGGACTCGCAGCACATGTTCGTCGCCGGAACCGACGGCAATCGCGTCATCTCCGGCATCATCACGCTGCAGAATCCCTAGAAATTGACACTTGGGACAAGCGGACAGAGAAAAAGGGCGCGATATCGCGCCCTTTTGTTGTTCGCCGTGCGATGGCCGGAAAACTATTTGGTTTGTAGTAGTTTTTCGACTCGTTCGACGTCTTCGGGCACATCAACGCTCACCGCGTCATGCTCGACTTCCGCCACACGGATCTTCCATCCGTTCTCCATCCAGCGCAGCTGCTCCAGCTGCTCGAGCCGCTCCAGCTCGCCCTGCGGCAGAGTCGGATACTCGAGCAGGGCATCGCGCTGAAAGACATAGAGTCCCAAGTGCTTTAGGTGCCGGGCATGAGTCTTGTGCGCGGAATCCCGCACCCACGGGATCGGCGCTCGCGAGAAGTAGAGGGCATTGTCCTCAAAGTCCAGAACTGTTTTCACTATGTTGGGATCCATAATGTCGGCCGGAGTACGAATCGGCACCGCCACAGTCGCTATGGCCGCTGCCGGCTCTCCCAGCAAGGCCGTCACCGCGGCATCCACCGCCGCCGGGTCGAGCAACGGCTCATCGCCCTGAACGTTTACATACACTTGCCCGTCGACGTGGGCGGCAACCTCGGCGATGCGCTCGGTGCCGGTTCGGTGATCCGTACGGGTCATGCGAGCCTCACCGCCAAACGCCTGGACCGCCTTCAAGATGCGGTCGTCGTCGGTGGCCACGATCACCCGCCCTGCGGATTTCGCCAGCTTGGCTCGCTCGTAAACCCTCTCGATCATGGGCTTACCAGCCAACGGTACCAGTGGTTTTGCGGGCAGCCTGGTCGAGCCGTAGCGAGCCGGAATTACAATAACCACCTGGGATGGATCCATATCGGAAAACTCCTGACCATTTCAAGTACAGGCGGGCGGCGGCCTAAGCGTCCGACGGTGATGCTACCACGCGCCACGGGCCGCTGTTGCGGTGCCCAGATACCCTGGATTCCTGATTTTGGTCAAGTTACAACGATTTGACTTGCGCTGGTATTTTGGGGTGAGTAAAATCCGTTTAGTCCGAATCCGCGCGGCCGTTCCAGCAAGCCGGGACGATGGGGGAGCCGTGAAGCGCGAAGGTCCAGGGTTTCGCGTTCGAGCCATCCAGGCTGCCGTCCTTTCCTTGTCCGTTTGCGGTCTCTTGTTGTTTGCCTCGCCTTCCGTCGCCCAATCTTCCGATCCCGAAGAAAATAAAGCCGAAGTAAAGCCACCGCTGACGCCTGCTCCGCTAACCCCGGATAAAGCGGAACGCACGCCGCTGAAAGTTCCGGTGAAGGACAACGTGCGGCACGACACACCGGGGCTGACCATCAAACCGGGAAAAGTGCTGCACACCGATGTGGACGTGGCGCTGGTCAACGTTACAGTGACCGATCCGTACAACCGCCTGGTGACGGGTCTGGAGCCGGACAATTTCCGCGTGTTCGAGGACAGCACGGAGCAAGAAGTAGTGTCGTTTTCTTCGGAGGATGTGCCGATTTCTATCGGCGTGATTTTCGATCTCAGCGGAAGTATGTCCAACAAGATTGCGAAAGCACGCGAAGCCGCGATCCAATTCTTCAAGACCGCCAATCCAGCCGACGAATTCTTTATGGTGAGTTTTAACGAGCGAGCGGAACTTACCAGTGCTTTCACTAACAGCGTGGAAGACTTGCAGAGCCGCATGCTAACCACCAGCCCGAAAGGAAGGACCGCATTACTCGACGCCATCTATCTTGGATTGAGCCAAATGAGGGGTGCACGCAACGCCAAACGTGCCTTGCTCATCCTATCCGACGGAGGTGATAATCATAGTAGGTACAACGAGAGCGACATCAAGCGGCTCGTCAAAGAAGCAGACACTCAGCTCTATGCCATCGGAATTTTCGACCCGCTTGGAAATCGCAATCGGACCCCGGAAGAACTCAACGGGCCGTCGCTACTGACCGACATCACGGACATGACCGGCGGGCGCGTATTTTCCGTCGAGCGGCTCGAGGATCTCCCGGACATCGCCACCAAGATTGGCATGGAGCTGCGTAATCAATATGTTCTGGGATACCATCCGAGCAACAAGGCGCACGACGCGCGCTGGCGAAAAATCAAGGTCAAGCTGCGCGCCCCCAAGGGACTTCCTCCCCTCAACGTTTTCGCAAAAACCGGTTACTACGCCCCGAGCCACTGACCGATTGGGCCGGGCAACCCGCACCTTGTTGCCGTTATTGTTGTTTAGCGGCCTGATGGCTGCGTCGGCCGCTTTCGCACAAGAAAATCCCGTTACGCTTCCCCAATCTCAACCCGCGCCTCCGGGCCAATCCAATTCACAGGGCGGCAGCATCAAGGTGGACGTCAGCCTGGTGGTGCTGCATACGACGGTGATCGATGACCGTGGCAAGTTTGTCGACGGATTGAAAGAAGAGAACTTTCGAGTTTTTGAAGACAAAGCTGAACAAAAACTTTCCGTCTTCAAGCGCGAAGATGTGCCGGTGAGCATGGGCCTGGTGATCGACAACAGCGGCTCCATGCGGGACAAAAGGCCCCGAGTGAACGAAGCCGCGGTGACCCTGGTGCAAAACTCAAATCCGCAGGACGAGGCTTTCGTGGTGAATTTTAACGACGACTACTATCTCGATCTGGACAAAGATTTCACGAGTAGCGTTCCCGAATTGAAGGAAGCCCTGGAGAGAATTGACGCGCGGGGCAGTACGGCGCTCTACGACGCGATCATCGGTTCGATGGATCACCTGAAGAAAGCGCGTAAAGACAAGAAAGTCCTGCTGGTGGTCACGGACGGCGAAGACAACGTCAGCCGCAATACGCTCGAGAAGACGCTGCGCGAGATCCAGAAGGCCAACGTGGTGATTTATACCATCGGCATTTTCAGCGACGAAGACAAAAAAGGGCGCAAGAAGGCTTCGCGGGCGCTCAAGGACATCGCCGCTGCGTCAGGCGGGATGTCGTATTTTCCAGAAAATGTAAGCGACGTGCACAACATTTGCGAGCAGGTCGCGCGCGACATCCGCAACCAATACACGCTGGGCTACTATCCGACGAACATCAAAAAGGACGGGAGTTTCCGTACCGTGCAGGTGGATGTAGTGCCCCCGCGCAGCAGGGGCAAGTTGACCGCGCGTACGCGCAACGGGTATTTCGCGCCGGGAACAGCGGCTGCGTCGAATGACTCGCCTTCGGCGCCTGTATCGGCCGCTCGCTAAATTGCGCGGCGCTTGCAGGACCTAGTCACCCTTTTTTTGCATTGCGAAGAGTCTTTGCTGCGTCCCGTCAGCTTTTCTTCAGGTCGATGCCGCCATTGGTGGTAGCCACTTTCAATTCGCGGCCGCCCGCTCCGACTTTTCCAACGAGCTCCTTAGAACTGAAGCCGCCTTGTACGGTAATCGGAAAATCGGTGTGAATCCCGCCGTTGGTGGTAGCGGCATTCACTTCAAATTCGGCCGAGGCGGGCAAACTTACGTCGACGCTGCCATTCGTGGTCGCCAGCGCCAGCTCGCCGGTCCATTTCGCGCTGCCCATGGCCACGCGAACGCCGCCATTGGTGGTTTTTGCCGACGCCCACTCACTGGTGGAAACCTCCACGTTACCATTGGTGGTGGTGGCTTCAACCACGCTGTTCAAATCGCGGCAGTGCACACCGCCGTTGGTGGTCATGGCGTTGAAGCGAACGCCGCGCGGCACCTGCACATCGAAATTGATTTTGGCGCGATGGCCGCGCCAGACGCCGGATTCTGACGAAACGCCTCCACGGTGGCAGCGGCCCGGAGCCTGGTCCTTGGCATACACGGCGCAGATGGTGACGCCGTCGGAGTATTCCACGACCTCAATGAAGAGTTCCTTATCGTCGTCCGAGTCCCGCCGCATGCCCGAAACGCTGGCGCCGCTTGAGGATCCCGTCGCGCCGATCTCGCCGTTGCGGTTGATTACCTCGAGGGTTTGACCCGGCTTCAGGTTCCCTTGCCAGTGAAAGTTGTCCTCGGTAAAAACGGCGCGCTTTTCGCCTTGACCCATGGCTACAGAAGCGGCCATCAACAGAGCTGCCGTGAAGGTGAGTGAGGCGGGTAGACGAGCTGCCGCGATTTTGGAAACCAGGTGTGAAACGTTCATCGGTATTCTCCCGCGTTTAGACGATGAGATTGGGCGTTCAGTCTGCTGGGCAGACGGAGATTATACGCCCGCAGGAAGATACGGGGGCGCGACGTACAAAGTTCCGGAAAGTTCTGGATGGGTCAGCGAGGCGATTCGAGAGCAGACGCATTTCGGTCGTCCAGCGTGACGGAATTGTCGCCAGCCTTGATCTGGACGCGGACGTTCCAGAGCAGCGGCTTGCCCTGATGCTGGCCCATGCCGAAGACGTAGTACACACCGGGGAGAACGGCCGGAAAGACGGCTTTACCCTCCGGACCGCTTTTTACGGCCGTGGCGCTGTTCAAAATGATCGCGGCTACAGCTTTCTGACAATCTGGAGTCTGCTTGGTGCACACAAGATGCATACCGTTAACGGGAGACAGGCCTGCGGGCGGCTGGAAGCCCCCTTTCGTGAGAGCCCTGTCCACCGGATCTTTCAGAAGGTAGAAGCCGTGGTTGCCTACTGGATTTGCTTTTCCGGCTTCTTGCGGGAATCCCGAGGCAATCGCTAGAACCGCAGTCGGGCCGGCAGCGGC
>DASSYL010000454.1:0-4225 GCA_035703315.1 Candidatus Acidiferrum sp.
TAACGCAAATTGCAGCATTCTCCGATGACGTGGCGCGACTGCAGGACGCCATCAAGCGCATTCCGCAGGGAGCGGGTACTTCGATCTATGATGCCGTGTTTCTCGGGTCCAAGGGACTGGCCCGGCAAGGAGCAGACCGCCGCTCGGTAATCATTTTGATTACCGACGGCGGCGAAACCACCAGCCACGCAGATTTCGACGCAGCGCGGCGGGAAGCCGTTCGCAATGGCACATTGTTGTATACGGTGGTCATTCGCGCCATGAAAAATGAAAACGGCCGAAACACCGCCGGCGAGCACGCGCTGGAAACCATCACGGACACCACGGGCGGCGCCGTGTTTTACCCCGACAGCAACGCTCAACTCGGCGAGATTTTCGACCGAATTAATCGTGAGCTGCGCACGCAATACCGGTTGGGCTACTACCCCACGCCGCGCGGCCCGGCCGATACCTATCGGCGCATCGAAGTTACGGTTGTCGCGCCGAACCCTCCGCAAGAATCGGCTGCGGCGAACTCCGAAACTCCGCCGCCACAGAACGGTTACTCCGTTCGCCACCGAAAGTCCTATTACACGGGGCTTCCGTAATGCACGGCGTGAGCCTGCCGGAAGGTTCGCGGGGTGACTGTCCGGCTACATCCGTCTTGTGAGCGCGGCGAAGTTCGTTATTGCCTGCCGGGTGTCGGCACGTTTTGGAGTTTATCGCTCTAAACCCCGAAACCGTCAACGAATCGAAAGGGAAGTGGCCTTGGATGGGAATGCCCTTCGTCCGTGGCTCGCACGCCGCGTCAGCCCGAAACGCTCACGAGCGAAGTCTGCGAAGCCGCGAACAAAGAACCGAAAAGCAAGAATGGGTCTTGACATAACTAAACTGAACCGTTTAGTATATTCGCCTGCACGCTCTTTCCGAGGTTGACCATGATCCGAGTGCAAAATCTCGTCAAGAAATTTGCCGATTTCGCCGCCGTCAACGACATCTCCTTTGCGGTCGCGAAAGGCGAAATCTTCGCTTTTCTAGGGCCCAATGGCGCGGGAAAAACCACGACCATTAAAATGCTGACCACGCTGTTGCCGCCGACCAGCGGCACGCTGCAACTAAATGGATTGGACCCCACGCGCCAGCCCAATGAAGTCCGCCAGCAGTTCGGCATTGTCTTTCAGGATCCCAGCCTCGATGGCGACTTAACCGCCGCCGAAAACCTGGAGCTGCACGGCGTGCTATACGGCGTGCCACGCAAAATCCGCCGCGAGCGCGCGGAAATGCTGCTCAAGCTTTTCGAGCTGTGGGACCGCAAGGACACCCAGGTAAAAAAGTTTTCCGGCGGCATGAAGCGGCGTCTCGAAATCGCCCGCGGTTTTCTGCACACTCCGAAAATTCTCTTTCTGGATGAACCGACGCTCGGCCTCGACCCGCAGAGCCGCAACCAGCTATGGAACCATGTCAAGCGCATCAACGAATCCGAACAGGTGACAGTGTTTTTGACCACGCACTATATGGAAGAAGCCGACCGCGTCGCGCAGCGCATCGCCGTGATTGACCACGGTCGCATCGTGGCTATGGGCTCCTCGCAAGAGTTGAAACGGCGGACCAACACGGAATCCCTGGAAGAAGCGTTTCTGGCGCTGACCGGCACCACCATCCGCGACGAAACTGCCAATTCTTCCGATCAACTGCGCCAGATGGTGCAGATGTGGAGGCGATAGCGTGCACGCCATTTTTATTTTGTGGTTGCGCGAAGTTAAGAAATACTCGCGGTCACGGGCGCAGATTGTCGCGTCGCTCGGCCAGCCGCTGCTGTACTTGCTGGTTTTAGGATTCGGTCTGGGCCCGGTTTTCCAGAAATCGGGCAACGGCAGCTACCTCCAGTTCGTTGCGCCGGGCGTGATCGGAATGACGGTTCTCTTTACTTCGGTCTTTTCCGGTATCGCCTTGCTGTTCGATCGGCAATTTGGCTTTCTGAAGGAAACGCTGGTTGCTCCAGTGCCGCGCATTCGCATCATGATCGGCCGAACGCTGGGCGGCGCTACCGTCGCCATGCTGCAGGGCACTCTGATTTTTGTGGTTTGTCTGATCGCGGGATTTCGTCCGGTAAGTCTGGCCACCATTCCGCTGGGGTTTGTGTTCATGGCACTGATCGCCATTGTATTTGCGGCTCTGGGGACTGCGATCGGTTCGGGCCTGCAGGACATGCAGGGCTTTCAGTTGATTATGAACTTTCTGGTGCTGCCAATTTTCTTTTTGTCGGGCGCACTGTTTCCGCTGACAAATATTCCCAAAGTACTCGCATTCATCACCCGCCTGGATCCCCTCTCTTATGGCGTGGACGGCTTGCGGGGAGCCTTAAGCGGGCTCACGCAGTTCGGATTCGCGACGAATCTGATCACACTGGCGGCCATTGCCGTAGCGTTGTTGATCTTGGGAGCCTGGCGGTTTTCGAAGATCGAGATCTAGCATGGCACGCGGCCTCAGCCAGCGCGCGCACAGCAAGGTTCTCGAAGCCGCTCTCGAATTGTTTGCCGAACATGGCATCGACGCCACTAGCATGGACGCGATCGCTGCGGCCTCCCGGGTCAGTAAAGCAACCATCTACAAACATTGGGCGGACAAGGACGCGTTGTGCATGGAAGTGCTGGTGCACATCCATGCACTCGACGAGGGGCCGCCGGATGTCGACTCCGGCGATCTAAAGGCCGACCTGGTCGCCTATCTGGTTTACGAGCCGAATCCGCGCAAGGCCGATTTGCAAAAACGGATCATGCCACACTTGATTGCCTACTCCGCGCGCAATCAGGAATTTGGCCGGGCCTGGCGCACGCGAGTGCTGGAACGCGCCCGCACCGGATTGAAGAAGCTGCTGCGCCGCGGCATGGACCGCGGCATCTTTCCGGCGGTTCTTGACGAGGAACTCGCCGTCCCCCTCCTGCTTGGCCCCATGCTCTTTTGCCACATCCTTGGGCCGCGGCTGGACCGAAAGTGGCTAGCCGAAGGCACAGTGAATTCGTTTTGGAAGGCCCATGCGCGAGTGGAACCGCAACACCCAGCGTCCAAATCGCCGCGGCGTCCGCCGCGCCGCACTTAACAGAAAAACTCCAGACCTGCTAACGTAGACGTTGGTTTATCGGAGACTATGTCCAACCACTATCTCGATGTAGCCATTGAAACCGCTTTGGAAGCGGGCAAAATCCTTCGCGAAGAATACGAATTGCCCCCCGATATCGCATACAAAGGCGACGTAGACCTGGTGACGCAGGCAGATAAGCGCAGCGAGCGAGCGATTGTGGCGAAGCTATGCAAATACTACCCGGAACACTCCATTTCCGCCGAAGAAGGCACAGGCCACGTACGGAGCTCGGAATTTCGCTGGCATGTAGACCCGCTCGACGGCACTACCAATTTCGCGCACAAGTATCCGTGCTTTTCGGTCTCGATTGCGCTGGCACAAAACGATTCCGTCCTGGCTGGCGTGGTCTACAATCCGGTTTACAACGAACTCTTCGCCGCGGCGCATGGCGAAGGCGCAACTCTGAACGGCAAGAAAATTTCCGTATCGCACGTTTCGACCCTCGCGACTAGTTTGTTATGCACAGGATTCCCGGTCCACAAGCGCCGCTCCAGTCAAAATATCCATTACTACTATGATTTCACGCTGCGTTCTCACGGTGTCCGCCGTGACGGCTCCGCCGCCCTCGACCTTGCGAGCGTCGCGTGCGGGCGATTCGACGGTTTTTGGGAATTTGGCCTCAACGCCTGGGACACCGCTGCGGGGATTCTGCTGGTACAAGAAGCGGGAGGCGCCATTTCGGACTTCGACGGGAACCCTTACATAGTCGGCGGCCCCGTGGTGTTGGCCACGAACTCGCGCATTCACGAGGAAATGCGGCAAGTCGCTTTGACGATTTCGCAGCGCGATCCCGGCGCGCCGTTACAATCGCCGAGCTGAACGGCTCCATTGGGAGTCCGCTCGTTGGAATCTATTTTTCGAGGTAATACTGCACGGAAGTCACCACGCGAACGGTTTTCATCAAGCTGGAATCAGCCGCATAAGCATTTTCGCCGCCTTCTCCGGTGTCGCTGCCCTGATCTGCGGGCAAGATCGTAAAGACGCCCTGGTTGGCTTGGCGAATGGAGCCGACCCGGCTTCCGGAGTCCGACGCGAAACGATCAGCTGCTGCGCGTGCATTACGGGTCGCTTCGGTGATCATGTCAGGCTTGATGGAATTCAAGC
>DASSYL010000015.1:0-5362 GCA_035703315.1 Candidatus Acidiferrum sp.
AGCGATTAAGGCCATCTCCGGTTCTTTCATTCCGCGCGTCGTGATCGAGGGTGTACCGAGGCGGATGCCTCCTGCTTTCATCGGCGGGAGCGGATCGAAAGGAATTGCATTCTTGTTGACGGTGATTCCGGCCCGATCGAGGGCCTTTTCCGCGTCGCCGCCGGTGATGCCGCGCGAATGCACTTCCACCAAGAGCAAATGATTGTCGGTTCCGCCGGAAATCACGCGCAGACCCTTCGCCGCTACGGCAGCGGCCAAGGCTTTTGCATTTTTCGCCACTTGTTGCTGATATGCCTTGAACGTCGGCTCCATCGCTTCCTTTAAGCACACCGCTTTCGCTGCGATGGTGTGGACCAGCGGGCCGCCTTGCAGCCCCGGAAACGTCAGCTTGTCCAATTCTTTTTGAAATGCCGCTTTGCATAGCACCAAGCCGCCGCGCGGGCCGCGCAGCGTCTTGTGCGTCGTGGTGCTTACGAAATCCGCATGTGGCACGGGACTCGGATGCACTCCCGCTGCGACTAGGCCGGCGATGTGGGCCATGTCCACAAAGAGCAGCGCACCAACACCTTTTGCCGCGCGCGCCATGCGCTCAAAATCAATGACGCGCGGATAGGCGCTGGCCCCTGCGACGATCATTTTCGGCTTGTGTTCTGCGGCCAGCCGGTCGATTTCGTCGTAGTCAATCTGCTCGGTGTCCTGCCGCACTCCATAGGCCACGAATTTGTACATGCGCCCGGAAAAATTCAGCGGGTGGCCGTGCGTCAAATGGCCGCCATGCGAGAGGTTCATGCCCAGCACGGTGTCGCCCGGCTGCAGTGCCGTCATGTACACGCTGACGTTGGCCTGCGTGCCGGAATGCGATTGCACGTTGGCATGTTCCGCTGCAAACAATTCCTTGGCCCGATCTATCGCCAGCTGCTCGACTTTGTCGGCAAACTCGCACCCGCCGTAGTAGCGCTTGCCAGGATAGCCTTCGGCGTATTTGTTGGTGAAGATCGAGCCCATCGCCTCCAGCACGGCTTCGGATACCAGGTTTTCGCTGGGGATCAGCTCCAGTCCGGTAGCCTGGCGCTGCGCTTCTTCGCGGAGGAGCGAAGAGATCTGGGGATCCACCTGAGCCAGTGGTCGGTTCATGCGTTCATTCGCTTCGGTCGTCTTGGTCATCGCGATGTGTGTTCCTTGGAGAGTTTGGGGTGAACAATGATACCGCGAGTGAGACGAGTGGCGTGACTGGTGGCTGGTGACTTGTGGTCGGGGACCTTAGGTATTAAACAATTCTACTCTCGCTGGGCTTCTCGACAATTCGTTTTAGGACAAAACGCTGTATCCGGCGATTCTGCTGCAATCGAGCCTTGGACGGAAACCTGCGGTCGCAAGTTGGTTGAAGTCTCATCAAATAAAAGGTCCAACCTGCCGCGGTGGCCTGCGGCAAGTATGCTGCTAGATGGAGACGCTAACGTGTGGTCTCGCTCAAGCCGATGTAACTTCGGAATAGGGAAGCCAATTTCCAGAGCCTTGGATAGGGAAGCGGACCCGGGGCGCCCGGCCATTGTCAATGCGCCATTGCCGGCGGGGCTGGAATAAGCGGAGCAGCTGCCGATGCCACTCTGGCCAAATGGCGGTCGAGTTCTGCGGTAATCGTGATTTGACAGCAAACAGACGATCCCGTGACGCAATCTTGATTTGACAGGTAGGAGACGTCGCCGTACGGTCGCAGCGCAAGATTGAATCAGGTCGGGAATTCCAGCTAGGTACCTCCGCGCCGCACATCCTTTCGAGAATTCTTGCGAAGTCTGCTTAAAGGGAGATGCTCATGTACACAAAGAGAATGCTATCGGTAGCGCTGCTCGCTCCCGCATTCAGCCTGGCACTGGCAGCCGCAAAGGATGACGGTGACTCGTTCAGCGCGCGCCTGCGGGGCCTGAGCGAGGTTCCTCCGGTAGCTACAGAGGCAAGCGGGTCTTTCTCCGCCAGGCTCAGCTCTGACGGTTCCACTCTCACATACAGGGTGACCTACAAGGATTTGCAGGCGCCGATCCTTTTCTCGCATATTCACTTCGGGTTTCCCAAAGAAGCGACCGGCATCATGGTATTCCTGTGCGGTCCGGCGTCGGGCCAACCAGGCGGTCCCCCTGCTGGAACTCCGAACCCGCCGCCATGCCAAGGCACCTCCTCCGGAACAGTGACCGGCAGCTTAACCGCCGCGAACGTGATTGGCCCGAACGCTCAGGGCATCACGCCTGGCGCAGACTTTGCCAAAGTGGTGGAGGCGCTTCGAGACGGAGCAGGGTACGTAAACGTTCATACTGTGCGATCGCCGGCTGGCGAGATTCGCGGTCAAGTGCGGCACAGCGATCACGATGAAGACGACGACTGAGCTCCGCTCAACTTTCTTCCAGTTTGAAGCGCTAGGTTGAATTTTGCGAAGGAAGGGGAAACCCATGAATAGAGGGAGACTGTGTCTTGCGGCGACGCTCGTAACGATCACCATGGCATCGTCCGTGGTTTTGGTTGCCAGGGACTCGCTGGTGGTGCGAATGAGGGACAAATGTGACCCGACCACGTTCAACGCCTCGGCCGGCCCAGGAACGTGCGTCGGAGACGGCAACATTACGTTTGCGCAGTTCATCAGGGAGCTTACGTCGGCAAAAAAAGCCGGCGCGTGGCATTTCGATCCAGCTGCTGGAACTGTTGGTGAAGGAACGGTTCTCGAATTGGAAAACCGAGGTGGAGAGACACACACATTCACCAAGGTCGAGAATTTTGGCGGTGGCTTTGTGGCACCTCTTAACGCATTAACCGGCAATCCGGTGCCTGCGCCAGAATGCGCTACAGCTACGTTGGGCGGGCTCATCCCCAAGGCCGCGGGCCCCGGCAACATATTTGTAGGGGCGGGTGCGACGGAGGTGGGCCCGACAGCCGGGGGCGCGATTCTGCCAAGCGGAACAACCACCAAGTTCCAGTGCTGTATTCATCCCTGGATGCGGACGGAGCTAAGAACGCAGTAGACCTAAGCTGCTCCGGTAGTGGGTTTTTGGGCAGGCTCCTGAAAACCGGGTTCTCCCCGGTTCGTTGTGTGAACCAGGGGCACCACTTCAATATAGGTTTTTAGGGCGGGGCGTCCGAGTGGCCCTTGCCATCTCCGTTAATCGTCAAATCAGGACGGCCGGCCAAGCGGACTACTACTCCAGGGCGGCAGAGACTTTTGTGCCGTAGTCGAGACTGGTGTACCAGTTGCCACGGCCTGCGGGAGTGAGGTCCATGAAGTGCCAGATGGGAGCGAGCAGGTCGATGCCGCGTTCTTTGATGTCGGGGGCCATGCGAGGATGCGCGGAATAGAAGTGGCGCAGGGTGCCGGCTGCGTCGCGGGTGAAAACGGAAATGGTCGAGTCCTGATGTACTTCGCGGTCTTCGCTGCCGAGGTCGTACTTGAAGGTGCTGTTGCCGGCGCTGAGCAGGCGCAGCTTGTCCCAGCCGCGAGCACGAGCGTGCGCGCGGAGAGTGGGGAGGTCGGCGGCGGCCACCACGGCGAAGTCGAGATTCTGAGCCAGGTGATGGGCGACGCCGTTGGCGCCGTCGAGCCAAGCGGTACACATGGGGCAAGGTTTGGTCTGCTGCTTGCCGTACATAAAGTGATAGATGATGAGCGAGCGATTGGGCTGGGTGAAAAGTTCGCTGAGATGTGTGGTGCGCGCGAGTGCGTCACCGGAGTTAAGGTCGCGCGGGCCTTCTCGAAACGCATAGTCCTGAATCGGAGCGCCCTCAGGAAGATGGCGGCGCAGCTCGGCGACGCGTTCCCGCTGGCGCATGAGCTCGATTTCGGCGAGGCGAAGCTCCTCCCGCTTGGCTAGATACTCGGAAGATTCGTTGGTCAAGTTGGTTTGCAAAAACGTTCCGTCAACGATTGTGTTTACCATGCGACCTGCCCTCCATTTTCTGACCACCTGCCTCATTCTCTCTCCCGGCAGCAAGAAGGCGCACTCGGTGTCGTAGCTGCGTGTCGAAGCTACGACAAGTTTTCCTGGATAAAGCGCGGGCTGAGATGGACGTCGACTTGAACCAGTGGACTGTCGCCGATGGCTTTGAAGCCGTGAATTTCGCCGGCTTTGATGACGAAGATATCGCCGGCGGAGCCTTCAAAGCTTTGCCCGTTGACCGTCCAGAGGCCGCGGCCTTCTCGGACAAACTGGATTTCATCGTAGGGATGGCGGTGCGGACCGGGCCCCTTGCCCGGCAACGCGCTCAGCAAGAAGACGGAAACGTTGACATCCCCGTGCTCGGCGCCGACAAATTCATGCGAGCTGCCGACAAAAGGCAAATTTTCTTGACGGACGTGGTACATGCGGATCCCTCCGGTGGTTTTCAAGGTTGGATGCGTGGCGTTTGTTTTCTGGTGTGCAGTGGCCATGGCTGGCGACTGGTGAGTCGTGAATTGCCTGCTCCGGGCGGCGCGAACCCCATCGCTAGGGCGGGCTAGCATTCGCCAAAGAGGCGGGCACGGACGGATTCATCGGCGGGAAGATCGGGGCCGCTAAAGAGATGATCGGGGACGCGGGTTACGTCTTCGGCGATGCGGGGCATGGCGCGCTGGCGTAGCGCCGCGGCTTCGGCGCATGGATCCTGAAAGAGGGTACGCAGCCAGCCGCAGACTTTGTGGCAATTCTGGAAATACGTGTCGTGTTCGCGGGCGTAGGCGCTCCCAGCGTCGTCCCAACTCGTGTGTGTTAGGAGAGCATCGCGCAGGACGCGGACATCGCGCAGTGCAGTGCCCATGCCTTGGCCGAAGGAAGGATCGCTGGTGCCTGCCGCATCGCCAAGGAGAGCCACTCCGTTGTGGTACGGATCCCGGACCCAGGATTCGCTTACGTCGAACGAAGCGAGCGGGCCGATGCTTTCGACTTTGGCGTAAGCGTCGGCCAGCACAGGCACGGCGCGCGCGGACTCCGCCACGAAGGTCTTCAGCTTGTCGTTGCCCTCTAACGTCACGCCAGCCGTGGCGCCGTCGCGGCTGGGATATCCCAGATAGGAACGCCAGCGGCCCTTGGTCTGCGGCACCATTCCCACGACCATTCCCAGCTCAGGATTGAAAATGAAGGCCGCCAGGTCCTCTCGCCAGCGCACGCCGGTCAGCTGCACGCCGGCAAACTGAAACGCTAGTGGGGACTTTTCCACGTCGAACCCGCCCCAGCGGCGAACCGCCGAGCCGCGGCCGTCGACGCCGACTACCAGGCGCGCGGCAATTTTTTCTGTGGTCAGCTGCGTCGTTTGATTGCGCGCAGTAACGGTCGCGTGGTTCGCTGCGACCGTTCGCGGCGAGTCTCCGAGCGGTTCGATGGCTTCCACGGTAACGCCGCGGCGCACG
>DASSYL010000037.1:0-4210 GCA_035703315.1 Candidatus Acidiferrum sp.
AGGACGCTTCGCATCTGCAATTTCATGCGTTTCGCGATCTGGATCACAACGTCCGCGAACAAGTGACACGCGTGCGGCGCGATCCTTTTTTGCCGGCGCAGATTGACGTGCGCGGGTTCGTGTACGATGTAAAGCGCGGCAGCTTGAGAGAAGTAAAATCGGAATAGCACCGACCGTGGAGAGCAGAACAGATGCCTGCGACCAAAGTTACCGTCAATAGCAATGGCTCGATCAAAATCGAAGGCGACTTCGAGATTGTGGACCCACAAGGCCAACCGTTCGGTCTGGCCGGACGAACCGCGATCAGCTTATGCCGATGCGGGCACTCGGCCAACAAGCCGTTTTGCGATGGCTCGCATAAGACCGTCGGTTTTAACGATACGGTCGTTGCACGCGACCTTCCCGCTCCCAAGCCGAAAATCTGAGAAAAAACCTCGTTTTTGACCAGTTGAGACAGTCTCAACCTGAGACAGCGCTCCCGTTCCTCAGGAAAAGTGCCCAATCCTAACCTAACCTTCTGGAAACAAACGCCTTAAACTGATTAGAATGAGCCGGATGGGTCGTTCATAGTGTCTCGCCTTTGCGAACCGCTGGTTTCGCTTGGAAAAAGGAAGACAATAAACTTATTACTTTCAGTTATTTAGCTCCTTGCTCCCATTTGCCGCAAAAGGTCTTGAGCGTGCATTCTTACGGCTTTGCTGGTTTTTGTCCGGTATCTGGGGGTTTTCTTGCGACTTTGGTCCAGAATCGCCGAGTTTCTCCGCCGCTGGCCTTCAGCTGCCTGGACTATTGGATTTTTGGCCGCGGGTTTGGCGTTCCTGCCCGCGGTGATTTACCTGCGCCAAGCGAATATTGCCGGCAGCTATCAAACCTATCTGTACCTCGAAGTGGGGGGCACGCTGCTCAGTTTCTGCTATGCAGCGAACGCGCTGGTCCGGTTTCGCGGAACGCACGATCGCATCGCGCTCATTCTTTCCTTTGGCTTCGTACTATCCGGCTTGATCGAAACTGTCGGGTACTTTCATTTCAACCAGTACCTGCATTCAGGCGGCAGCGCGTTTCTGCATGTTCCGCTCGGATGGATGGTCAGCCGCACCTTGCTGGCGGTTTTGCTGCTGGCAGCGTTGGCCGTGGAAACCTACACACCCACGGCGCGCCAGCCGAGCAAGGAAATTGCCGTTTCGCTGATGGTGGTCGCCCTTTGCGCGTATGGCACCAGCGCGGCGTTTCTGGCTGCTCCGGCAGCTCCCAAATCCCATCCCGCCGAACTGCTCTCGCGTTCTTGGGACCTGCTTCCCGCGGCGCTATTTTTTGCTGCCGCCCTGGCGTTTCGCTGGAAGATTCGCAAAGAGGCTAAGTCCGCCTCCGTTTACGACCATTCACTCTTCATCGTGGCGTCGTTGAATCTGTTTTGCCACGTCGCGGCAACTTTTTCGCGCCATCTTCTCGATGGACCATTTTTCCTGGCCGAACTCGCCAAGACCGCAAGTTACGTCGTGATGCTCTTGGGCGCGCTGCTCGATCAAGCGCGTCTTTTCGACCAGGTGCGCATTCTCGCCGTCAGCGATCCACTCACCGGCCTGGCCAATTATCGCCGGCTGCTCAGCGTCATGGAAGCAGAGCTCGATCGTTCGCGCCGCACCCAGCGTCCCTTCAGCGTCGTGCTTTTCGACATGGATGGCCTGAAAGCGATTAACGATCGCTACGGCCATCTCACCGGCAGCCGCGCGCTGGTCCGTCTGGGCAAAATTCTACGCAATCACTGCCGGGCGATTGACACGGCAGCACGCTACGGCGGCGATGAATTCGCCATTGTGTTTCCTGAAGCCGGTTCGGACATCGCCGGCCGCATCGTTGGCCGCATTCACGAAAAAATGGCCGCGGAACTCGAGTCGCCTGGGCTTTCCGCCAGCGCCGGAACCGCGACTTTTCCCGAAGACGGCGACACGCCCGAAAAATTGCTGGCGGCCGCCGACCGGGCGCTCTACCGCATGAAACATCGCGGCAGCAGCATTCAAAATCTCTCGCGCATCGCCGCGTGTCTGTGAGGAGCCGATGACCATGAACTCACAACGCGGCCATGCTTTCCCCTTTCATCGTAACGAACGTCGCATCCCTATGGAAATTGGCGTGTATCTCGAAGGCAACCGGCAGGTGCCGGGCGCCGAATCCACATTTACGGAAAATGTCAGCGAACGCGGCGCTCGCGTCATCAGCGTGAGGCGCTGGGAGCCCAACGATCGGCTCACGGTTACATCGCGTTCCGGAGAGTTTCGTTCCTCGGCAAGAGTGGCTTACTGCCAGCCGATGCAAGGCGACGGCTTTGCCATCGGCGTGGAGTTCCTCGAGCCGCGAGGACGATGGGTTGTTCAAAACGCTAGTTAGCTAGGCCGAACGGCGAGCGGAGGAGGGGAACAGACGGAACAAGTGGAAACAGATACTAAGCGCAACTGAAGCGCCGCGTGGACTGAGAAGGAGCCCATTCGGCGCTTTGGTCTTTTTAAGGTGCACTAATCTGGCGCCCGTATTACAGATCGCCGAGTCTTAACCCAGTGTCTGCATTTTTCCAAGCCTTCTGGAATTCGCGGTCTACCCACGCCGCATCATTCTCCAATCGCTGAACTCTCAGGCTCTCCCGCAGTCCGAACAACGATCGTGGATTGCGGGGATTACGGCACAGGTCCTCCCGAAAAACATCTTCTGCTTCTTTGGCCTTTCCGTCAGCCAGCAGCGCGCTGCCCAATGACTCGCGCACGGGATAGTACCAATCCGGCGGTTCGGTATAATTCAGCTTATCCTGTCCCTCGATCGCGGAGCGCCAGTGTTTCACTGCCGATTCCGTGTTGCCCTTGGCCGCCTCCAGCTTGGCCGCCATGATCTCGTTTGCTACCGCAAGCATCGCCTCGTTCGGATTCATTTGGCCGATAGGGTTTTCATTGGGGAGTGAACTGGCCTCTTTTGCGTAGAGCGCATATTCAGCCTCAGCTTTGGCGGCTTGGTGTTGAGCCGCGTAAGCGAGTGTGCGCGAGTATCGCCACATCACATGAGGAACTTTTCGATTTGCGGGCGGCTCAGAGCGCGCCAGGATTTCCTGCCACTTGGCAAATCGCAGGTCAACCCAGACCGGCGTCCACAGAAACGATTCGAGCATCGGCATCATGTCGGCGTGAGGCAGCAAGCGTTTTTCCATCGCATCGGCTGCTCTTTTGGCTTCTGCGTAGCGCCCCTCCATCGCCGCCGCAAACGCTAGAAAGTGTTCGTTGTGGCTGTGGTACATCAGGTCATAGAGGCTGCCGCTGCGCTCGGCTTCTTTCGCATACGTCGCGTCCGCTTCGATTGCTCTGACGTTGCTTGCCGCAGCATCCGAGAAATAACCAACGCGCGAATAAATGTGCGACGGCATGTGCACCAGGTGCCCTGCTTTCGGCACCATCGCCTCGAGGCGCGCAGCACTCGGCAAAGCTTGCTGAGGCGACGGCGACGCTTCGACCGCATGGATGTAATAGTGATTCGCACCCGCGTGCAGTGGATCGCGTGCCAGGACGGTTTCCAGAACACGAACGATTTCCGCGGTATCTTCCCCAGGCTTGCCGTCCAGGCTCCACAGCTTCCAGGGATTCAGATTCATCAGGCTTTCGGCGTAGAGCGTTGCGGCGTCAAGGTCGTCGGGATATTTCCTCGCCAACTCGCGCATCTGGTTGGCGTAGTTTCGCGCCAGTCTCTTGTAATCGGGATTCGTTTGGTCCGTGTAGCGCGCTGCCAGCGCGTTTACGTAGTCCTGCTCCACGCGCGGCGCGTTCACTGCAAGCTTTTGCGCTTTCTGGATTGCGTCGAAGGCTTGCTTTTCCCGTTCCGCATCCACATCCAGGTTGTAATTCGGACCCACTGCCAGCGCCACGCCCCACCACGGCATCGGAGAGCTGGGATCGAGTTGTCCGGCCTTTTCAAAAGCGCGAGCCGCTTCTTCGTGGTTGAACCCGTAAACCAGCGTTATGCCCTGGTCAAAATATTCCTGCGCGTCCTTGTTTTTGGTCTGGATCGAATGATGCTGGCGTCCCACGGCTGTAAGGCCTAGATCGGCGGTTTTTCCGGCAGAGGCGCCGCCTTGCCCGAAAACAAATTCGCTGAACACAAAGAACAACCACACCCCTCGGAAGAACTTTGGCATGCGCTTCTCCGTCGACGCTTAGAGTTCAACTCTCCACCGGAA
>DASSYL010000081.1:0-5090 GCA_035703315.1 Candidatus Acidiferrum sp.
GTCTCTCAGGAGCGGCGGCGCGAAGCGAAGTAGTGCATGGGTAAGCCACCACCGAGCAGCGCACTACCGGGTAGAATCACCCACGCTACCAAGCCGATCAACAGTGCGGGAACGGTGACGTTGCGCGCGATGCGCTCGTCCAGGATCATATGCAACGGCAAACCAACCAGGAAAAACGCTAAGTAAGGCAACACTGGAAAAACGAGTAGCACAAACGCCATTCGCATCGAGCCGCCTGCCCTCCGTGAAACGTAGGCTCCCAGCGCGCCGACAAAGAGCAAACTCACTAGCCACGCAACATACACCATGGTGACGGGACTCCAGCCAATGAGGCCCGCCGGTGTCGGGGACGGTGTCCAGCGCGGTCCGAACGCTTGTATTACGGCAAGAAGCGAATTTGCCAAAAACAAAGTAACTACCGCTGGAAGCCAGAACTGGGTTACGCGTTTGTTCACGTCGATCTCCTTTTTGCGAGCCAATTCAATTGCTGATCTCAGTTGCTGCCAGTTGTCGACCTCTTCTAGCACCCGACCGACCGCTGCTTGTTCCGCGACTCCGTCGCGACGCAAGGTTTGATACGACTCTTCAAGATGACTCGCAAGTTCGTCGAATACCTGAGCCGCGTCATCCTGGTCCAGCCGAATTCCAGCTAATCGTTGACGGACCAATTCGCACCAATCAGGCATCGGACACTCCGGCGAGCCGGTGTAACGCCACAAATAGCTCGGTCCACTGCTCGCGCAAGGGAGTAAGCTTCTGCTTTCCCGTGGGCGTAAGCCGATAGCAGCGTCGCCGTCGTCCGTTCGGGCTCGTCTCCCAAGTTCCGCGAATCCACCGTTGCTTTTCCAGGCGATACAACATCGGGTACAACGCAGCCAGAGTGAACCGCAGCGAACCTTTGGTTTCGTACTCGATACGGCGGGCGATTTCGTAGCCGTGCAGAGCGCCGCCTTCCAAAACGCTGAGTACGGCGAGTTCCGCGGTGCCGCGCTTGATTCCCAGGCTGATCACTGTCGCGCTCCTTATGTATAATATTCTTATACATAGGAGATTTAGAGGTTGTCAACTGTACTGGCGGCCAGAATTCCTTGGCTGAAACGCCGCTTTAGGCGCTGGCGGAATGGACAGCGAGGCTGGGTTGAAGCGCTCGCTCAGCTTCCCGGCTCACACTGAGGCCAGGGTGGAACAGCTTCGCGAGGATTTCCAGGCCCGTCACCAGACGCGGCCCGGGCCGTGAAAAGAACGCATTCGCATCGACATGGAAGACCTGATTGTTGCGCACGGCGGGAATCTCTCGCCACTCGCTCGGGAAGCTGACGGAGGCATACTCCGCTCGGGCCTGTTCAGCGTTGTAACCACACGGGGCCACAACGACAATTTCCGGCTGCGCGGCGATAACTTCTTCAAGCGAGATCCGGAACGAGGGTTTGCGCATTTCGCCAAAAATGTCGCAAGCCCCGGCGAGTTCGACCATTTCTGGAATCCAGTGGCCGCCAACGTAAGTCGGCTGCAGCCATTCGAGAAAAGCCACGCGAGGGCGGCGGACAGTTTGTGCGATTTCGCTTTCGATGGCGGCAAGCCTTGCGCCGATAGATTCAAGGACGCGCTCGGCTTCGTGCCCGCGCATGGTTTCGTCGCCGACCCATAGAATGTCGCGCCAGACGTCGCCCAGATCGAGAGGATCGAGAGACAAAACCTCTGGCCGATGGTCGAACGTGGCGAGAACCGCCGCCAGGTCCTCGGGCGACGCCGCGCAGACGCTGCACAGATCTTGCGTGACAATGAGGTCAGGCGCCAGGCGACGAAGCAGCTCGCCGTCCACGCCATAAATGCTTTGGCCGCGTTCGGTGAATTCACGCACCAGGCGGTCGATTTCAACCGGACCAATTCCCTGGGGGATGCGCGAGTGAACGACTACGGTCTTGGAACGCGCTGCCGGAGGAAAGTCGCACTCGTGGCTGACACCGACCACCTGGTCGCCCAAACCGAGCGCGAACAAAATTTCCGTGGCGGACGGCAGCAGCGATACGATGCGCATTTCCGGCATCTGCGGACTGTAACACAACGCTTGAAAGCCGGCCGCTATTTGTAGAGAAAATACTTGCGGCGGGTCTGCTCGAATTCGGCCAGCGAGGGTTGCCAGGAACCGACAATTTCGGCGGCTGAAGCACCGCCTTTTAGTTTCTGCACGGTTTCGGCGTTGCCCAACAATGTCATGGTTTTCTCGACATCGAAGTCCTTTGGATACATTCGCTCGAGCAGAGCCGCTATTTCAATCCCCAGCCGCATGGCGCGAACCGCGCCACGATCGCCGATGCGTATGCTGACTCCCCCGCAGCGACGCCCCATGTACAGCCCACTGACGGGAATAAACGACTGCCCAGCGAATTTCAATCCCGGCAATCCCGCTCCATTGAGCGCGGCTGCCACCTTCTCGCCGTCCATCCACGGCGCGCCAAACTGTTCGAACGGTGTTTCCGTTCCGCGTCCAACCGAAACTCCCGCGTTCTGCAAAATTTCCAGCCCCGGATACGTAACCGCGCCCTTCATCGTCCGTAGGTTCGGCGACGGAGGAACCCACCGGATCCCCGTAGACTCAAACAAATAATTACGTCGCCAGTTCTTCATCGCGATGACATGCAAATCGACGTTGATGTGGTTTTCGGAATTAAAGAGCTGCGCCAACTCCCCGATCGTTAGGCCATAACGCACGGGAAGCGGATAGTACGCCACGAAGCTCGTCTTGTCGGAGTCCAGCATCGGCCCTTCAACAACTTCTCCTCCGATTGGATTGGGCCGATCCAGCACATAAAAAGCGATATGGCGTTTCGCCGCTTCCTCCATGCAGTAGCCCATCGTTGCCGTATAGGTATAGAACCTCACGCCGGCATCCTGAATATCAAAGACCAGCGCGTCAATCCCCTGCAGCATGTCATCAGTAGGACGCCGATTCTCTCCATACAGGCTGTAGACAGGAAGCCCCGTGGATGGATCTTTCCCTGACGCCACTTTTTCGTCCAGGCGGCCCGCAAGCCCGTGCTCCGGACTGAACAGCGCCACAACCTGAACTCCCGCCGCGTGTGTCAACAAATCGATGGTCGACTTCCCTTGCGCGTCCAATCCGGTGTGATTGGTGATGATGGCAATCCGCTTACCGCGCAATGGCGCAAACTTCTGCGCTTCCAGCACGTCAATGCCGGCCTGCACGCGACCTGCTCGCGCTGAAGCTTTGCGGCGGTGCTGTGGCGCACCAGCCGGATTAGCTGCCGCTTCCGGCGAGATCAACGTTTCGCACATCGCTAACGCGATGCCAAAGCCAATCACATAACGGAAAAGCGGCGCGGTCAGCGGCAAGATTCCTCCTCGTGCATTCGCCTTGGTTTCAACGTTTTTGCACAGAAGCACTAAACTGAAAAATGATATTCTGGAACGCCCTGCGGGGAATTGCGTTGTGACACTTTGGTGCGTGTGTTATCAACAGACGTAGAAGCGGGGCGCGATCTCGAGAATTTGTAACTGGTTCGGGAGAACATGTCGACGACTCGCCGCGCTGTACTGTGCCTATTCCTGCTTCCTTTCGCGATTTTTATGGCCACCAAAACACGCAGTCAGAGCCGCACTGTTGCGGCGAAACCGAAAAGCCCTGCGCCGCAAACTCGAGCCGCTGGCCTGCTCAAACCGCTCGCCGCCGCCGAGCGTCAGTGGGTGGACGCCTCTCTTCGCCGCATGACTGTGGACGAAAGGATTGGCCAGCTGCTCTTCACCACCTTCCACGGAACTTTCACTTCGACGGAATCGGCAGAATATCAAAAGCTGTTGCACGATGTGACCGACCTCCACGTCGGCGGCTTCATCGTTGTCACGCGCATGACGCCGCTGGGCATCGAAAAGAGCCAAACGTATCCGACAGCGGTCCTCGCCAACCAATTGCAATCAAAATCAAAATTGCCCTTGTTAGTCGGTGCGGATTTTGAACGTGGTTCCGCAATGCGCCTCGACGAAGGCACATCGTTCCCAACCCAAATGGCCATCGCAGCGGGAGGCGACCCACGCGATGCCTACAGCATGGGCAAAATCACCGCGATGGAAGCTCGCCAGGCTGGTGTGCAATGGATTTACGCGCCAGTCGCCGACGTCAACAATAATCCGGGCAATCCGATCATCAACACACGGTCATTCGGCGAAGATCCGGCACGCGTTTCAGAATTTGTCACGCAGTATATCCGCGGAGTCGAAGAAAACGGTGGCCTCGCAACCGCTAAACACTTTCCCGGTCACGGCGACACCGCGGCCGACTCCCACATTGACCTGCCGGTGATCCGGGCCGACCGCCAGCGCCTCGATTCACTCGAACTTGTTCCTTTTCGCGCGGCCATCAACGCCGGCGTCGGCAGCATCATGACCGGCCATTTGAACGTGCCTGCTCTCGAGCCCGATCCCAACACTCCGGCAACCCTCTCTTCGCACATCCTGACCGACCTGCTGCGAACCGATCTCCACTTCCAAGGTCTAGTCGTCACAGACGCTATGGACATGGGCGGAATCACAGTACGTTTCGCCCCGGGCGAAGCTGCCGTTCGCGCTGTGCTGGCCGGCGCCGACTGCCTGCTCATGCCTCCCGTTCCCGACGCGGCCTTTGAAGCATTGCAGCACGCCGTAAAGTCCGGGCGCATTTCGCGCGAGCGGCTCGATGCTTCCGTTCGCCGTATTCTCGAAGCCAAAGCCCGCGTGGGCCTGATCAAGAATCGGCTCGTCGACTTGGGCGCGATCAATTCCAAGTTCGCCGAACCATTGTGGCAAACGCAAGCACAGCAAGTCTCCGACCACGGCATCACGCTCCTGCGCGACACGCCTCATCGCATTCCGCTCGATGGCACCAAACCGTCCCGCGCCCTCTTACTCGCGTTCTATGCTGACCCGGAGCCCACTCCCGGTGAAGACCTCGAACGCGAACTGCGCCGCCGCTTCGATTCCATTACCACACTCCGCGCCGACACGCGCTTCCGCAGCGCCGCAAATCTAAAATTGCCTACGCCCGATTCTTACGACGTCGCAATCCTTGCTCTCTTCGTTCGCGTCAGCGATCGCAA
>DASSYL010000116.1:0-4864 GCA_035703315.1 Candidatus Acidiferrum sp.
GCTGCTGCGTGGTGTTAATCGGCACGGTCGGACTAGTTGGCGTCACCGCAATGGAAACCGGCGTTGCGCACACGTTCGCGCTGGTCACCGTGATCTGCGTCGAAGCCGAAAAAGTTCCAGAGTGTGCGGTAACCGTCGTTGGGCCCGTTGCTTTGCCGGTCACCACGCCCGCCGTGCTCACCGTCGCGGTCTCCGGAATCGAGGAACTCCACGTCACCGAGGCGGTCAAATCCTTCGTCGTGCCGTCCGAAAAGCTTCCCATGGCCTGCAGAGATTGAGTTTCTGAAACGATGACCGTCGCCGCAGTTGGCGTCACCGACAGGCCGGTCAGCGAAGCCGAGCCCGATTGGCCTCCACCGCCGTTACCGCCACTCGATTGATTCTTGGCGCCGCTGCATCCAGCCAGCAAAAGAGCGAATGAAAGTACACTAATCTTGCGCAGCACAGTCTTTCCTTCCGCGCGAATCCAATCGCGCCTATCCAAAGTCTCGTTGTTCGGAGCCGACTCGAATCCGACCGGACAAAGAAGGCGTGCCGGGGTCAGAAACGGGCGGCAGAGCGGGTCGCGCTTTTACTTAGTGTGAGGATTCTTAGGGAGTGGGGCCAATGGGCAAAAGGTACTGGCGTTCCAATACGATACATTTTAACCGATCCGACACAGTTCTCCCGGCCCGGTACTTCGGTAGGGTTCGAAATTGGACCAGCCCTAATTTCCTTTGACCTTTATTGTTTATTATGCCCGCATTACAAATTAACGCTGCGGATCGGCCGTTTGTGGCGCATTCTATGCCCTTCCGCCCTTCGCTACGCCAGTTCGTCTAACTCCAGCCTTTTCAATGCGGCCGCGCCGCTCTTGTAATCTTTTAGCACTCTTGTAACCCGCCAGTACCCGGGGTGGCCCCACACATCATTCCTCAAAATAGAACTAAACCTAATTCCCCAGTCGGATCGTCTCTCCCGAAGCGGCCGACCGCCTCGCCGCGTCCAGGATCTCCGTCACGATCAGGTTGGTTTCGAGCGAAGAGTAAGCATCGGGCTTTGCGCCATCCAGCAGAACGGCTCGGAGGTAGGTCAGAGAATCGTTGTAAGGAGCCGGAATCGGATCAGCGGACTTGGTCGTCGCCTGCCGCTCATGCGGCAGTCGTACGGTAATGTCGTTGCTCGCGACCGTGATCACCGAACCGCTTCGTCCGTACACTTCCATGTCTTTGCGGCTGTACGGCCAGTTCCACGACGCCTGCAAAATTGCCTGCGCCTTCGGATATGTCAGTACAATCGTGGCCTCGTCATCCACTCGAGGATAAACTTCCGGCTTGATACGCTGCGTCACCGCGGTCACCGTCAGCGGCCGCGCGCCATCCATCAGATAGGTCATCAAGTCCGCGCCGTAGCACCCGAAATCAAACAGCGCTCCGCCGCCATTCTGTTTCGGGTCGGTCAGCCAGCCCAGAAATTCCGGGCCCACACCAATCTCCTTCGGCCCTTCATGACCGTCGTGCACGACCACTTTTCGCAATTCGCCGATCGCGCCCGAATGCAGCAACCCATACGCCGCGCGATTGCTCGGATACCACGAAGTTTCATAGTTCACCAGCACCGCAATTTTCGCCGCTCGCGCAGCCGCCGCGATCGCTTTCGCATCTTCATAGGTTGTCGCCAGCGGCTTTTCCACCATCACCGAAACCGAATATTTCGCACAAAGTTCCACCACTTTGCGGTGATCGAAGGTTGTCGTGTATCCAAGCACCGCTTGGGGACGCACTGTTTCGAGCAGTTCGCCCAGGTCCGCGTGATAGAGCGAAGCATCCAGGTGGTATTTCGCGGCATAGCGATCGAACAACGCACGATCCGGCTCTGCGATGCCAACGATCTGAATGTCTTTGCGATCAAGTGAATGCGAAAAGAAGCCCTCGGCGTGCCCATGCACCAATCCCGCAATCGCCACGCGCAATGGCGGCGCGTCGGCCGCAAAAACGTTGTTCCCACACATAAAAAATGCCGTGACCGCGCATAGTGTAAGGCTGATCCGGTTCAACATGAAGGCTCCTTGGAAAAATTCGCAAGGATGATACCACCCAGTGTAAATACTAGGGTCCCGCGCACCGAAGCGCCTATTGACAGGCGGCCTGGAGTGAAGTGCAATTCAGCAAGCTCGTTCCAAGCCATTACGCCAAGCGCTCCACTGTCCGGAGCGCCGCGTGTTCTAAAGACGGAGTGTGTTGGAAGTGGGATACCTGTTCTATCCATGGGGCCTCATTCTGCAAGTGCTGGCGATCGTTCACTTCGTGAAGCGTCGGCCGGAGAGTTATTGGCTGTGGATCATCCTGATCGGGGGCCCGATTGGCGCGAGTGCTTATCTCCTGGTGGAAGCGCTTCCCGATATGCGCTTGCTGCCTGGGGTGTTCCAGGGATTCGGGCGCAGAACGCGCATACAAGCGCTGGAAACACAAATTCTGGACAATCCTTCGGCAGGGAATTATGAGGAGCTCGGCGACTTGAATCTGGAAGAGAAAAAATACGACCAAGCGCGCGATGCTTTCAGCAAAGCGATCACAGCTTACGGCACGCGCAAGGCCGGTAGCTCGTCGAACGACATGTTGCACGTTTTCTACGGCCGCGGAAAAAGCCTGCTGGGACTCAGCGACTATGCCGCCGCGATTCCGGACCTGGAGCGCGTAGCGGGGGCCGACGTGAAATTCGACTACTACCGCGCGTCCGGTTTACTGGCCGATGCTTACGCGCGCACCGGCGACTTCGTCCGCGCAGAGCAATGGTTCGCTCCCGCGATTCAGTTTTCCACCACGCCGGAAACGCTTTGCAATTACGCCTGGTTCTTGAAGGCCCAAGGCAAGAAAGGCGAAGCGAAAGAGTGGCTCGACAAACTGATGGCCAAGAAACGGACCCTGCCAGGTTACATGCAGCGCGTCGAACGTCCGTGGTTCCGCAAAGGCAAGGCCCTGCGCAAAGAACTTGCTGCGGAGAATTGAACTCTAGTCAAATTGATTGGACGCATCCGGGGGCGCAAATGACGAATCGCGAGGATTCGCAAAACGCAAAACGTAGGGAATTTTTGCAAGGTGCGGGAGCGGCAGCGCTAGCGGCGGCTACGCCAGACTGGATCAGCGCTGCGGGAATGTTCAGAGGCAGTGCCGGCCTCGGGCCTGAGGACACCAGCGCGATTCGCGCTGAAATCGAAAAGCGCCACGAAGAATCGGTAAAGCGCCTGCAGGCGTGGATCAAACAACCCTCGATCGCGGCGGAAAATCGCGGTATGAACGAAGGCTGCGAGATGATGATGGAATTGTTGCGGGATGCCGGCTTCCAAAAAGTGCAGAAGATGGCGACCGACGGCCAACCCGGTGTGTTTGCAACTCTCGATTCGGGCGCTCCCAAAACCATGGGGCTTTATTTCATGTACGACGTCAAGCAAGCCGATCCCGCCGAGTGGAGCTCACCGCCGTTTGAAGCGCGATTGGTGGACAAGCCTTTTGGAAGAGTCGTGATGGGGCGCGGCGCAGTGAACCAAAAGGGACCCGAGGCCACATTTCTCGCGGCTCTCCACGCGATCCGTGGCGCCGGCAAAAAGCTGCCGGTGAATCTGGTCTTGGTCGCTGAAGGCGAAGAAGAAATCGGTTCGCCGCATTTTCCGCAAGTGGTTCGCCGTCCGGAAGTGCTGGAAGCGCTGCGCAAGTGCGTCGGCATTACCATGCCCAGCGCGTCGCAGGACCTGGACGGCTCGGTGACGACATTTTTTGGCGCCAAGGGCGTGATCGAACTCGAGATGATTTCGAGCGGAGAAAAATGGGGACGCGGGCCTCGCAAGGACGTGCACTCCAGCAACAAAGCGCGGCTCGATAGTCCGGCATGGCACCTGGTCGAGGCTCTGGCATCGCTGGTGACGCCCGATGGAAATGAACCGGCGATCGAGGGTTACACCGCGAAAGTAAAGCCGCTGAGTGCCGAACAGAAAAAAATGATCGAAGTCGCGGCACGGAGACTGAACGAAGAGACCGCAAAAAAGAGTATGGGTGTCCAGCACTGGGTCCACGACGTGAGCTGGGAACAGGCGCTGGAGCTCCTGGTTTCGAAACCGACGGTCAACATCGAAGGACTGGTCGGCGGCTACACCGGACCCGGCGGCAAAACGATTCTTCCGGGCCGCGCCGTCGCTAAACTGGATTTGCGCCTCGTGCCGGATATGACAGCGAAAGAATCACTCGAGCTCTTCAAAGCGCATTTGACGAAAAAAGGTTTCGGCGATATCGAAGTGAACATGACCGGCGGATACGATCCGACCAGCACTCCCGTCGACGCGAAAATCGTTCGCGCGGAGGAAACGGTGTACAAGCGCCACGGGATTGATCCCGTAGTGATGCCGCGGCTAGCCGGCTCCTGGCCTGGCTATGTTTTCACCGGCGAGCCACTGAAAATGCCCGCGGGCCACTTCGGGCTGGGACATGGCAGCGGCGCGCATGCACCGGATGAATACTACGTAATCGAATCCAAAAATCCCGCGGTCGAGGGAATCGACGGCGCCGTGTATTCGCACGTTGAGTATCTCTACGAGCTCGCAGCCAGCGCCTAATGGAAGAGACCAGCAAGTAGGCACGCGTTTGCCGAGGAAATTGCGACCCCTTCTTCCGGACACTTCCTTACCAGGGGCACAGCAGCGGCGCAGCTATACTCCTCACATGGCACATCGACCGGTAAGTCTGGCCGCGATATTTCTGGTGTGCGCGGTATCGCCGTCGACAGCGCAGGACGTGCAACACGTCTCGGTTGCAAGCCGCGATGTAGCCGTCTGGAAACCGTTGGGCACGCCGCCGCCGAATGGCTATCCGTTGATCGTTTTTTCGCACGGCTT
>DASSYL010000205.1:0-5195 GCA_035703315.1 Candidatus Acidiferrum sp.
CCACCTCCCACAGCTTCCGCGCGTTTTGCTTTACAGGATTTGCAGCGCTTGGGTTCGTTCTTGAAGCCCTTGTCGGCGAAAAACATTTGCTCGCCGCCGGTGAACACGAATTCAGCGCCACACTCCGAGCACTTCAGAACCTTGTCGTGGTATTCCATGGAAGCGTTCCCCCTGGGGACCCCAAGCGGTGGGAACGCGCAGACTTTTGCACGATGGGCCGAGAAAACCGACAGGGACTGCCTGGTTCAGGTCCGCAAAAACGACTTTCTAATCCCAAGCTCTGTCGAACAAGCCTGAGATCCTGAACGCTGCCAACCGGGGAACCGGGCTGGGCTCCTGGGCCTACGAGCGCGACTCTGCAAATTTCTTAACTACCGTTCACTACCTGACCGGGGCCTGAATCACGGAGCGGAACGCATCAAGCCGGGAACGAACAGGCGGCCTCGGAGGAATGCGAGGCCGCCCTGGAGGTCAATCCTGTTCGCGCCGCTGCTTTTTGCGCAAACGCTTCCGCGAAAGCGCTTCCTTGGCCCGACGCTTCTCGCCGGGCTTCATGTAAAAGCTGTGCTTCTTGATTTCCTTAATGATGTCTTCCTGTTGCACCTTGCGCTTGAAGCGCCGCAGTGCGTTTTCCAGAGACTCACTTTCCTGAATGATTACTTCAGCCACTTAACCTTCACCCCCAATCCGGTTCGGATTGGTAACGTACGGAAACCTGGTCAGATGCCGGTTTCCACCGCTATTAGTATCGCATGGCGACACACGCTGTGCCGAATATCGCTTAGAGTTCGCTGCGCAAACTCCGCAACCCGGAACACGCTTGCCCCTGCGGCCTGGTTTTTAAACGTTGCGCACCTTTGAAGAAGGCCGATCTATGGCGACCCTTTTAGTCAATTCAACGTGAAGTGTCAAGTAATCTTTCTAAAAACGCGAGTTGAGTTTTGCAGCCTGGGTACAGGACTCATAGTGCTTTGCGGAAGGTGCGAATGGAAATGGCGTTAAGCCAGAAATGGGGCTCGTGCCTGCGCCTACGGCATCGCACTCCTTGAATTGAAACTAAGTACTGCTAGAATGGCGCGCCCGGACGCGGGAGCGAGGTAAGCCCTATGGGTGTCACAACCATGCAGGACATGCGGGACGCGATTGTAGTGCTGCTCGCTGGCGGCCAGGGCGAAAGACTGTGGCCGCTGACGCGGGACCGGGCCAAGCCGGCAGTGCCGTTCGGGGCCGTGTACCGGATCATCGACATTACGCTTTCCAACTGCGTGAACTCGGGCCTGCGCCGGGTGTTTGTGCTGACGCAGTACAAGGCATTGAGCTTGAGCCGGCACGTGCGGGCGGGGTGGTCGGGCCTGGCGGGGCTGGGCGAGTACATCGAAATTCTGCCGCCGCAGATGCGTGTATCGAAGGAGTGGTACCAGGGTACGGCCGACGCAGTGTATCAGAACATTTATTCGATCGGCAGCGAACGATCGAAGCACGTGTTCATTCTTTCCGGCGATCACATTTACAAAATGAATTACGCCAAGATGCTGCAGCAGCATCTGGATTCGGGCGCGGATGTGACAGTTGGAACGATCCAGATTCCGGCCAAAGAAGCGGCCCGCCAGTTTGGCGTAATCGAAGTGGACAAGAACTGGCGGATTGTCGGTTTCGAGGAGAAGCCGGCGGCGCCGAAAGAGTCGCCGCACAATCCGGGACGCTGCAACGCCTCGATGGGAATCTATATTTTCAATACGCAGCTGCTGATTCCTGTTCTGCTGGCGGATTCTGAGGATCCCAAATCGCATCACGATTTCGGGAAAGACATACTGCCGCGCATTATTTCGAAGCATAAGGTATTTGCGTACAACTTCGTGGACGAGAACAGTAGCGAGTCGCTCTATTGGCGCGATGTGGGAACGATCGATGCGTACTACGAAGCGAATATGGACCTGGTGAGCGTTTCGCCGATTTTCAATTTGTACGATCACGATTGGCCGTTGCGCACGTGGCAGCACCAGTATCCGCCGGCGAAATTCGTGTTCGCCGATCCAGACCGCATGGGGGCGGCCGTGGATTCGATTGTGGCGGGTGGTTCGGTCATCTCGGGCGGAAAAGTGACGCGCAGCGTGGTAGGGAACAACGTGCGCGTGAACAGCTATTGCGATGTGAGCGACAGCATTCTCTATAACCACGTGAACATCGGGCGTCACTCTAAGATTCGGCGTGCGATTATTGACCGGCACGTGAGTCTGCCCGAGCACAGCGAGATCGGCTACGACGTGGAAGCGGACAAGCGGCGCTACCACGTCACCGAGTCGGGAATTGTAGTGGTGGTGCGGCAGGAGTCGCTCATCGAGGAGCCGGAGACGGCATAGACGCGATTCTCCGTGGTCGGCTTGGCTGCTAATTGAGAGCAGGCTGTTCAAATTTTTGTTCAAGCCAAATTGAATTTGGATTATCGAGAAGATTCGCGCAAAATCGAGTCATAGGGGACATGCATGCTCACTGCAACAAAGGATTTGATACTGCCAAGCACGACGACGGGGTCGTTTCCGCGGCCGCGATGGTTTGACGTGTGCATGTGGGGCAAGCCGCTAGATACGTGCATGCAGGACGTTCGATTCCGCGAAAAGTTTCAGGACGCGCTGGCGGTAGTGATTAATGACCAGGAGCGATCTGGTTTGGACATTTTGAGCCACGGCGATTTTCACGTGGACGAAGACCTCGCCGGCCGGGCCTGGCATCACTATCCGTTGCAGCGCTGGGCGGGCTTCGAAGGCGATCACCTGCAGCCGGAAGAGACGACAGCGCCGTGGCTGCACTATCCCCCGGGAACTTTGTTGAACGAAATTTATACCGGCTGGCGCTGGCCGCATGTGGTTGACAAGATTGAGCACCGCCCGCTTGACTACGCCAAAATCTGGCGGCTGGCGCAGGGCAAGACTCGCAAGCCGGTAAAATTCGGCACGTGCTGCTCGCAAGTGATGGCGCTGTTCCTGGACATTCACACGCCGAAATACAAAGACAAGCGGCAGATTATCTGGGACATGGCCGAGGCGATGAACAAAGAGCTGCTGGCGCTGCGCGACTCTGGCTGCCGTTGCATCCAGATTGAAGAGCCCACGTTCCACTTCATGGCCAACACCTACGGCAAGGATCATGACGAAGTGAAATTCATGATCGACGCGTTCAACCGCGAAGTGCAGGGATTGGACGAGGTGGAGCTGTGGATTCATACCTGCTGGGGTAATCCCAACATGCAGCGGGTGATGGAAGACACCAGCTACGCGAATTCGATTGAGATTTACCTGGAGCGTTGCCGCGGCGATGTGTGGACGCTGGAAATGAAAGACCGCAACCAAAAGGACCTGGAGCTGTTCGCGCCGTTCAAAAACAATTTGAAAAAGAAAGTTGCCATCGGCGTAGTGAGCCACCGGCAGCTGCAGGCGGACCGTCCGGAAGAAGTTGCCGCGGAAATTCGCAAAGCGCTGAAATACATTCCGGCGGAAAAGTTGGTGGTTTCGAATGACTGCGGATTCGGCCGCCAGGGCTGCAACCGCGAAATCGCCTTTTACAAGGCGAGCGCCATCGCGCAAGGCGCCAACATCGTTCGTAAGGAGCTGGGCTTGCCAACGACGTACATTCCGGCCGCCGATCCAGCGTTGCAGGTTGACGTGGTCCCCGGCCGAGCGGCAAAAGCGGGCCAAACTTCCTGATCGAAACAATGGTCATTTCGTGGCTTCGGACCATTCCTGCTCGGCACGATGGAGAAATGCATCGCGGTCTTCCGACAGGATCCACCGCTGCTTGATCAAGTCATCCAAAGCCTGGGTGTATCGAGCGAGATAGTCTTCGCGTCCGCTGTAGCGCTCCGCTATGGATTTGCGCGGATCGCCCGATTTGTGGCGCTCAGCCACGGTTTTAGGAAATGGCAGATAAGAAAGTTCGAACGCCACCCGCTCACCCGTCGCGCCGATCGAACGATCCCGCAGATTCCAGCTCGCGTACGTCGCCAGAGGAACAGAAATCTCCGGCAAGCGCACGCCGTCGCGCTCATTGCCATCGGCATCCACTTGCGGAACCAGCACAGGATAAAGCGGGCCGACCTTGGGCGGCTGCACTTGCAGAATTCCTTGCTGCCAATGGGGGCCAAAGTCGAGCCGATAAGCCGTGGTGGCTTCGTGCGGCCGATTTACTCCCGGGATGTCCGGAAAAGCGTAGGCTTTTAATGAAACGAGTGTGTGATCGGAAATTTTCGGATAACTGCTCGGCGGCGGCAGTGTGTTGCTGCGCACCCAGGCATCCATGTTGGCAATCATCGCGCGCCAAAAATATTTTACTGGCAGCGGCGATTGCGGCTGCTGCCCAAGCAAGTCGCCCGAGCCCTTTTGTGGCGGAAAAGGGCCGGAGAAGTGCTGCAGCCCCGTAAAGTGGTAAATGCGCACATCATTTGAGATCGGCAAGTCTCGCCGTCCGTCCACGCTGGTGTGCGTGAGTGCGGCGGCGCGTCCCCAATACTCATAAGACGTATTGGAAAAGAAAATCTTGGGCACGACATTGTCTTCTCTTGCCAGATCCAGAAGACCGCCCTTTTCCCTTGTGACGGGGTCTTTTTCGGGCAGATCGGTAAACGGAAAAATATCCGTCGGAAAGTAAATCGACGAAGTAGGCTGCGCGTCGCGCGAGGGCTGCGCGAAACGGTAGTTAAAGCTGCCGCGGCCGGCTCCCGCAACATGCGCGAGCACCCCATCCATTGCGATGCGGCCCTCTTCGTCGGCATTGAAGCCCTGATACAACATGTCGCGCAGGAAGCGCCCGTTCTGCGAAATCCCTTCGCCGTAAACGCGGCGCGCGGGAGTGACCGCATCGGAATTGTGCTTGGCATAAGACGCGAAATCGCGAATGGCCGCGAAACCCAGTCCAGCGACGACGGGGTCCTGGACCACGTAAACATATTCGTAGATTTTGCCTGGCTGAAAACCACCTTTCAGGTGTATGTGCCGGCCGCTCGAAACCAGTCTGCCGTCGACGGTATGTGCGAACTGCCATTCCGAACGTGGAATGACTTTGCGCGGCGCTTCGCGCCAGTCGCGAACGGTGAGAACGTTGCGCGAATCCTCCGCATTTGCCACTGGGTACTCAACGCCGCCGGTCGAACCCGTGATCCGGTGACCCAGCGGAATTTCCTCCATTTCCTTGGACGGCATGAT
>DASSYL010000366.1:0-12399 GCA_035703315.1 Candidatus Acidiferrum sp.
TCTGGCCAGTTGAGCGAAGACGCCGCGGCCGTCAATCGCCAGTAGCGAACCGGAATTGCCCAAGCCAGCCAGCAAGCGGCCATCGTTGCCGATGGCGAGCGAATAGACGACATCGTCGCGAGACGCCCACAGTTCTTCCGGAGCGCCATCGGGAGCAATTTTGTACACGCCGCTTGAAATCGCGGTTGGAAAGGGAATGTATGGCGTTTGCGGCTGTCCAGTGCTTTGCATCGGCGCGATCACGGTGACGTTGCCGGTGGTCGTTACCGTGGTGGTCGCCGACGTGGGCGGAGGTGTTGTAGGCATCACCGCGGCATTGTGGGGTCGTTCGCCGATGGCCGCTACGTAGACTGAGCCGTCGGGTCCCACCGCGAGCGAAGTGACTTCGCGTTTGGGCGTTTCGTAGAGGACAAATCCTTCTGCGGCGGGATCCTTTTCAGTTTTTCGTGCGGAATGCGCGGAACGGGTGAGACGCAGCACTCTGCCGCTCGGCTCGGTGCCGGCGAGCACAATCCCCTTGGCGTCGAATGCAATGACGCGGATGTGCGCTTCGTCGCTCGCATAATAGAGTTCGCCTTTGCCATCGGGCGCAACTGCAAAAACCTGTCCCTTGTCCCCTGTGGCCACGTAGAGTGTCCCGTCGGAACCGAATTCGATGTCCCAGATGTATTTTGTTTTGGGATCGAAGAACACGGATTTTTCGCCTGAGGACGAGACGCGATAGACCTTGCCGTCGGGCGACGTGCCCACGTAGAGCGTGCCCTTGCTGTCGAACGCGATTGCCTGCGCGGAAAGTTCGCTGGATTGAAATACCGCGGCAGTTTTTCCGTTGCCGTCGAGTTTGAAAACTTTTGCGGGCGAACCGCCGGCGGCATAGGGAGTGCCGCTCGAGTCTAGTTTCACCGACCACAAGTAGGAAGCGTCAGCGTCGGCCAACTGTGTGAATTTGGGCGCAAGCTCCAGGCGGCCGTCGCTGCGCACTGCGATACCCCGCGTCGTGCCCTTGAGGAATTCGTCGTAAGTAGATTGTCGCCAACGGCGCGTGTGCTCCGCCGTCACGATGCCCGCCGTCGCGGCAAGCAGTGCCGTCACGCATAGCCATGCGCTGATCCTCTTTGTTTTATCGCTCGCGCGCTCGTGCATTCAGTCCGCCCTCTCCTTACCGCTCGAAACACAAGCGTCTCGCTTGCGCACAGCTACCGAATTGGCAAATTCAAAGAGATGATGCCGGTCACCGGTCCTGACATCGGCACGGAGACTTCGCTGGCCAAAGATTCGCGGAGAATCTGGACGCTGCCCGGCGCGGGCCGCCCATCCACCGCGTTGATCTGCGAGAGCGGCACGTTGGGAAGTTCCTTGTCGTCCCAAAGCATGGTGGGGGAAGGAACAAATAGGCCGACATACAAGCGGTCGTTGCGCCGTTCTCTGTTAATCAGCGAAATCAGCGGATCAAGGCCTTCGGGACCACCGGGCCCGCCAGCGCCGGCAAATCCGCGTGATGCACGGTTCATCCAGTCCGCATCGCTGACCATCAGGCGCAGCGTGCTGCCGCGCAAAACCTGATCGGGTACGCGAACCGAGGTTTCTTCAATTCGCGGCGTGCCGCGGTAGGGCTGAAGGAGCACGCGCAGTCGCAGCGTTTCTCCGGGTGCAGCCTCGCCTTTTTCGAGCCAGGCGCTTTCGATGGTGAAGGACCGCCTGCCCGGAATGCTTTCCACATTCACCGACACGCTTTCGACGTTCACTTTTTCAAATGCGTTGTTGAACAGGCGCATGAACGTGCCCATCACAGCCATTGCGACCGGCATGCCGTCGGGGCTCATGGCATCGCTCGGCGCAAAAGTATTTTCGATGCGTAC
Organism: Candidatus Acidiferrum sp.; assembly: GCA_035703315.1. Lineage (GTDB taxonomy): Bacteria > Acidobacteriota > Terriglobia > Acidiferrales > UBA7541 > Acidiferrum. The sequence continues at coordinate 1,860 of DASSYL010000366.1, forward strand.
GGGAGCATGATCCTTCAGCTTGATCTCGGCGTTCATTTTCAGCGTGGTGGTTTCGCCGTACACGATGTTTTGCGTCATCCCGTTGAACGTGGTAATTCCCACCAGCAGCGGCGTGAGCTTCGGATGATTGACGATTTGGGCGTGAATTGTTTTCGTGCCGAGCGGCGATTTAGTGTTCAGCTCCAGGGGAATCATCGCCGGCGCGGGGCCAAGTTTTCCGGTGACCGCCGTGAGATGGTCGCTAACAATCGTCCCAATAGGTCCGCCGGCATTCACGATTTTTGTGGAGGCGAGATCGGACGACAGCGTAGTGAGAACGCGGCTGCGCGCCATGGGTAGCTGCACCTCACCAAGGTTCAGGAATGGATGGCCGCAGAGAAAAACGTGGTCGCCCTGAATCGCCGTCACGGTGCAAGCGGAGTTGATCGAGACGTCGCCCTGGACTAGAACCATACCGGCCATATCCCCGGGTGCGAGCTGGGCGTCGTCCGGACGGGCGGCCGTGGTTCCGCCTTGCGCCGCAACGAAGCCGAGGGAGCCGAGCTGGTCTGAAAATTTTTGAATGGCAGCAGGCTGGAAGCCCGAAAAGATCAGCGGCGTTTCAATCGAGCGAAGTTCGCTGCCGCCCTGAATTCCCGCGCGGCCGGCCAGACTGTCAGAAATGGTCGCTCGCGGAGCAAACGTCTCCGCGGTTCCGGCCAGTGCGGTTGCCCCGCCGCCAGCCAGCACATCGGCGATCGGCGTGACTCCGGCGATCGGTTCCTTGGTGAAAACGCCGAGTTTCAGCGAAAGGGCTCCGGCCAGCTTGCCGTCAATGTATACCGGGCTGCCGCTCATGCCGGCCACCACACCGGTATGTTCGACTTTGGGCCCCTTGAGCTGCACCAGGATGATGGATTGCTTCGGCCCGAGAAAATTGGGCATCACGCCAATGACTTCCAGGTCGAACTTTTCCACCTGGTCGCCCGCAAAAATGGTGTAGGCGTAGCCCTGCATGCCGGGTCGCACTTGGTCTACCGGAAGTGTCTCATTCAAAGCGGGTTGCGCCTGCGCGAAGGCAGCGTTGGCGAGAACAAGTGCTGCCAGGGTGAGCTGGATAGCGCGAAGCAGCATCGGTAAGGTTTGACGGCTAAGCTCGGATAAGCGGTTGGCCGAATTCATGAAGAAAAGATGATACGCGGGCCGGTACTGCGGCGCAATCCAACCGAAGGTGGCGGGAGAGTTGGACGAATGTAATGGAAGTTATAGAACTGCGGGTCTACGGGCTGCGGCAAAAAAGTTTGACCGCCCTTGTCGATTCTTGGGATCTGCCGCGTCGCTAGATTGAAGCGCCGAAGAGGTCCGGAGGTTAGCAAAGGCCTCGGCCGCGTCCCGGCCGAGGCGCACAAAAACATTCGGCGTGGACGTTGTAAGGAACTTCGCACGGATTTCGGTGGATAATCTCCGCGAACAAAGGAGCAACTATGCAATTCCTGTTACTGATTTACGAAAATGAGCAGCGGTACAGCCAGAGCTTCGACCCGAAGGAGATGGACGAATACGTAGCGTTTGGCAAGGACAACGCGGGGGCAATTAAGGGTGGCAACGCGCTGCAGCCGACCGGCACGGGGGCCACGGTGCGGGTGCGCGACGGCAAGGCTTTGACTACCGATGGGCCTTTTGCGGAAACCAAAGAGCAGCTTGGCGGCTATTATCTGGTGGAAGCGCCTGACCGCAAGGCAGCGGCTGCGCTTGCTGCGAAAATTCCCGGAGCGCGATTTGGCTGCGTGGAAGTTCGCCCGATCATGACGTTTTCGTGAGAATCGGGCGAAGAATAGATAGGCATAAGAACCGACAAAGCTCACTCAAATCGTGGTGCGGTCGCTGGCGCTTTCTATGGTGGCAAGCGTCCAGCAGGAAAAGAGCCGGAACAAGGAGCATTCATGGCATCCACCTGGCTGTACCGTGTAGCGGCAATCGTTTTCGTGTTATTTGCGGTAGGCCATACTTACGGTTTTCTGAACTTCCGCGCGTCTTCGGCTGACGGCCGCGCGGTTTACGAAGCGATGAACAGTGTGCACCTGATGGAAAAGGGCCGTAGCTATACCTACGGAGGCTTTTACCGTGGTTTTGGTCTGTCCGCTACGATGTCTATGATTTTCTGGGCATTCTTGTGCTGGCATCTCGGCGAGCTGGCGCGCACCAATCCTGCCGGAATCGGAGCGCTGGCTTGGGCTTTTTTTGCCGTACAGACTGCCGGCGCGGCGCTCAGCTTCCTGTATTTTGGCCCTCCAGCCATGGTGCTATCGGCGCTGGTCGCCGTACTTGTTGGAGCCGCGGCGTGGCTGGCGCCTCGGTAACGGAGGGAAAGGTGATCACAATGCGCTATATGATGCTGGTTTACACGCAGGAAAATATCGACGCTACGCCGGAAGAGATGGCGCAGGTCTACAACGGGCACCTGGCGGTGCAGCAGGAAACGACGCGGCGTGGCATTTTCTGTGCAGCCGAGCCACTGCAAACTACGGCCTCGGCCACAACCGTTCGTCTCGAAGGCGGGAAAGTGCTCGTGACCGATGGGCCGTTTGCAGAAACGAAAGAACAACTCGCGGGCTACTACATTCTGGACTGCGCTGACCTGGACGAAGCGCTGGAATGGGCGGCGAAGATTCCGAGCGCGTGCGGAGGCGCGACCGGATGCATCGAAGTGCGGCCAATCCGCGCGATGCCGGGCCGGCCGAAGCCTCCAGAGAACTGACCAGCAGCTCGAACCTACGCATTGGGAGCGGAATGAGCGAGCTGCGCAGCGCCGTTGAGCAGGTTTTTCGCCGCGAGTCTGGTCGGATCATTGCCGGACTGATTCGAGTTTCTCAGTCGTTTGATTTGGCTGAGGAGGCGATGCAGGACGCGTATGCATCCGCGCTGGCCGACTGGGAGAAAAATGGCATTCCCGCGAATCCAGCGGCGTGGATTAACGCTGTCGCGCGGCGCAAGCTGGTGGATTACGCACGGCGCAACCGCACGAGGCGTGATAACCAGGAGCAGCTTCTTTACGAATCGAGCCAACGCTCGTTGACGGTAGCAGACACTGCTAACGCTGCCGACTGTGGCGACATGAATGTTCCGGACGATCGTCTCCGCTTGATTTTCACCTGCTGTCACCCAGCGCTGAATTCGGAAGCGCAAGTTGGGTTGACCCTGCACACATTGGGAGGATTGACCACTCCGGAAATTGCGCGCGCATTTCTGCTTTCAGAAGCCACCTTGGCGCAAAGGCTGGTGCGCGCGAAGCGCAAAATCAAAGAAGCGCGCATTCCTTACGAAGTTCCGCCAGAAAGCGCGCTTCCTGAACGTCTTGCCGCGGTCGAGGCTGTCGTCTATCTGGTTTTCAACGAAGGCTATACAGCCACAGCCGGCGATGCGCTGGTGCGGCGCGAGCTTTGCTCGGAGGCCATACGCCTGGCGCGTACTCTGTGCGAATTGCTCCCCAGCGAGCCGGAGAATTATGGCCTGCTGGCGCTGATGCTGCTGCACGATTCGAGGCGCGATGCCCGTGTGAACAGTGCCGGCGAACTGGTGCCGCTCGAAGAGCAAGACCGCTCGACTTGGCACTCCGACCAAATCGAAGAAGGACTGCAGCTGGTCGAGCGGGCGCTGTTGATGGGGAATGCCGGTCCGTACCAATTGCAAGCGGCGATTGCGGCACTCCATGCACAAGCGAAAGCGGCCGCAGAAACGGACTGGAAGCAGATTGCGGAACTTTACGAATTGCTGTCGCGCCAGAATCGTTCGCCGGTGGTCGCGTTGAATCATGCGGTTGCGATTGCGATGGGCGAAAGGTTGGAGAAGGGCTTAGAACAAATCCGTCAGCTTGGCGCATCTGGCGACTTGGATTCGTACTACCTCTATCACGCGGCTAGAGCGGATTTGTTGCGCCGCCTCAACCGCAAGGACGAAGCGCACGCCGCGTACGACCGCGCACTCGACCTGACAGCCAATGCCGTGGAGCGCCGCTACTTGCGCCGCCGCATTACTGAGGTCCAATCCGGCGCGTAAAATTGCCCCTTTCGCCACGCAAAACTAAGGAATACAGAAGTATTACAAAGCCCCAGCCGTTCACATGCTACGGTCGGTGGTGGAGATTCAACACGCTTCCATGACCGAACCGACGACAGCTATCTTGCAAGGCGATCGAACGTTTCGCCAGCCCCTCAACTGGATCACGACTTCGTTCTTCATACTGTTCCACGTGGCCGCGATTGCCGCGTTTTTCTTTTTTACGTGGAAAGCGCTGGTGCTTGCGGTCGTGCTCTATTGGGTCGCGGGCAGCCTTGGCATCGGAATGGGCTACCATCGGTTACTGACGCATCGCGGCTACAAGACGCCGGTGTGGTTGGAATACTTCCTGACGTTTTGCGGCACGCTGGCCATGGAGGGGGGACCCATTGCTTGGGTCGCGACACACCGGATTCACCACCAGAACACCGATAAGGATGGGGATCCGCACTCACCGCGCGACGGTGGTTTGTGGTCACACATCGGCTGGATCATTACTGGCAAGGCCATGCACCGCAACACCTCAGACCTTTTGCCTTATGTTCCGGACCTTCGCAAACACAAATTTCACATGTGGATTAGCAATTACCACTGGGTGCCGATTGTAACCTTAGCGGTGGTGACACTGGCGGTCGGCGGATGGTCCTGCCTGCTGTGGGGCGTTTTTCTGCGCACGGTCATCGGACTTCATTCGACGTGGTTGGTGAATTCAGCCACACACATGTGGGGCTCTCAACGTTTTGATACAGGCGATACTTCGACCAACAGTTTCTGGGTGGCCATGCTCTCCTTCGGTGAAGGCTGGCACAACAATCACCACGCCGTGCCGCAGGCTGCGCGCCATGGTTTGGCCTGGTACGAGTTTGATATGAATTGGTATGGGATTGCCGCACTGCGTTATCTTGGACTGGCCTGGGACATCAAACTGCAGAAGCCCCTGAGTGAGTTGAAGGCTTCGCCGGATTCACAGCCGCGCCTCTTGGTGGCTCGACCCGTGGTTGTTGTCGATCCGGAAGTTGTTGGCTCCGGCGACTAGGACTTTCGCCACCGGCATCATTCCGGTTTGTTCACCAGACGCCCAATAGCTCTTTTCATTCCGTGCAGCGTCCCCGCTGGATGCCCTAAACTAGGTTTAGATGCGCATCACCAGCCGAACCAGAGCAATTGTATTTTTCATCGCGCTCGGCGCTTGCCTCGTGGCCCTGGCGATCTTCCTCAACGTCAGCTGGATCGTCGTGAATTGGCGCCGCGACGTGCCTTTAGTTTTGGGGATCATTTTCTTTGGTGTGATCATCGCTGGCGTCGTGGTCAACACCATCTTCCTGGTGCGCGAAATCCGCCGGAACGAACAGCAAGACAGCTTCCTCAACGCAGTCACCCACGAACTGAAAACGCCAATCGCTTCCATTCGCCTGTATCTGGAGACACTGCAAAGCCGCGGCATCGACGAAACGCAGCGCCGCGAGTTTTATCGCATCATGCTGGAAGACGCCGACCGGCTGCTCGCCACGGTCGAACAAGTCTTGAAAGCTGGCGAAGCGCGTTACGGTAACCGTCAAAAGCACTGGCAAGAAGTCGACTTCGCGAAAATCGTGGAAGAGACCGCGCAGCTGGCCCGCTTGCGCCACAATTTGCCGCCGCAAACCCTGCGCTTTGGCGTCGAGCCGCGCGGCGACCTGCTGGTCATGGGCAAGCCCGAAGAGCTGCGTACGGCTGTCTTCAATCTGTTCGACAATGCCATCAAGTACTCCGGCAGCGAGAAGGATATTGTCGTCGACCTGGCGTCAACTGATCGCGACACGATTATCCTGAGCGTGCGCGATCGCGGCATCGGCATTCCGCAGCCGGAGCTCAAGCGGATCTTCAGCCGGTTCTACCGCGTGCCCAATTCCGGCCAGGTGAAGGGCACCGGGCTGGGCCTGTTCATCGTTCGCGCGGTGGCGCGCCGCTACGGCGGCGACGCCTACGCCGAAAGTGAAGGAGAAGGCCGTGGCAGCACGTTCACCATTTCATTGCCGCGGGTGCATCGGGCATGAGCCGAATCCTGGTGGTGGAAGACGAAGCGCATATCGCCGAAGGGGTGCGCTTCAATCTGGAGGCGGAGGGCCATTCGGTGCGCGTCGCCGGCCGCGGCGAAGAAGCGTTGCGGCTGCTGCTGGAAGAAAAGGAAGCCTTCGAGGCATTGGTACTGGACGTGATGTTGCCGGGTAAAGACGGCTTTACCGTCGCTCGCGAATTACGCGAAGCACAGAATTTCATTCCGCTGCTGATGCTCACGGCCCGCAGCCGCCCGGAAGACGTGCTGCGGGGATTCGAATCCGGCGCCGACGACTATTTGCCCAAGCCGTTCAACTTGGCGATCCTGCTGGCGCGCGTGCAAAGCTTGTTACGCCGCAAGAATTGGCAGAACTCCGCTCCGGCTCTGGACCCTGCCGTGTCGGAGACTGGAGTGGGGGAAGTCTTTCAGTTCGACGACAAAACGGTGGACTTCGAGCGGCTGCAACTGCGCAGTGGCGTCCAGGTGTTCCAGATGACGCTTATGGAGAGCGAACTCCTTCGCTATCTGATTCGCAACCGCGGGAAAGCGGTGTCCCGCAAGGCCATTTTGCAGGAAGTGTGGAATCTCCACGAAGACACCGACACGCGCGCTATCGACAACTTCATCGTGCGTCTACGCCGCTATATTGAACCCGAACCCTCCAAACCGCGCTACCTTTTGACCGTTCGTGGAGTGGGTTACCAATTCGCTCCAGATTCCGGCAAGAAAATCTGAACCGACAATCGCCGCACGCCGTGCAGGCCATTCGTCTTTTAGTCGTGGTGGTGCATGGCGAAGATCTTGTCGAAAGAATCTTCATAGGGATACACGTGCACCATCCAGCCGAAGATGGATGGATGAAATTTTCCTCCGGCGGCGTCGCAGGCTTCCTGCGTCGCAATTGATCCACGCAAACCGAATTTGGTCCAGTCCGCGGTTTGCCGCTGGTCTTTTGGCGGCATGCAGAGATTCGTGTGCAGATGCCACATCGCCACGCTGAGCGGCACGCGCTCGTTCAACTGCTCTTCACTGGCGCGCTTCGGCATGGTGTACATCGCGCCAACCAGTTCATAGCCGTCCGTGGTTTTGCGGTACAGCAGGGAAGTTGGCTCGGATGGATCGAACCGCATCGCCGCCAGGAATCCGTTTTTGTAACTTGTGAAGTGATACTCCGGCTGCGGAACGTTGGGCAAGAAAATTCGATACCCGTCGTTCAGCGCGACGTGGTAGTTCTTGTATTTTTCGATGCCGCCGCGGAGTTGTGTGACGATTTCGCTGGCGCGCTGCACATCGGCAGCATTCTGCGTGCGCATCTCTGTCATGTGCATGTGCGGACCACCGCCATGCATGCGGCTCATCTCGGCAACGGCTGCCTTTTCGTTGGCCTTTTCATCGGCATCCATCTGCATCCGGCTGTGATCCATGCCTTGCATTACTTGCGAACCGGACGACGGCGAGCTTGGCGATCCGCCTTCTGGCTCTTGCGGGCCGACGGCGTCGACCGACGGCGCATTGTGCCCGGGCATTGCGGCGAGCAGCACGGTGACGACAAAAATGGCGCCCACCACCATCGCGGTATGGGCCAAAAACCGAACTACGGACTTTCGGGCCGACATGACTTCTTTTCTCCAGTCTTTTAGCGTCGCTCCCTGCGAGCGAGTTGTAGGTGATGCTCTTCTCGAGCATCCTTCTACAACTATGATACGGACGCCCCGACGCCCGCATTTCACCCCGTTTGTAAGGAAGTGCATGCGACAAACTGTCCGCGCGGACAGTTGCCGCCAGGAAACCTCGCGCGCCGCATGCTAAGATTTTGTTTTGTGTAATCTGCGGTCAATCTTCTCTGAGCGGACTGTACTTGAGCAAAAAGACGATTCATCCGGCGAAAGCGGTGGCAGGCGGCGTTGCGCCGCCCGGCGATAAGTCCATTTCGCATCGCTATGCCATGCTGGCGGGCATCGCCGAGGGAACCAGCGAACTAAGTAACTTTGCGCTGGCCGCCGATTGCCATAGCACGCTCCGTTGCATGAAGTCACTCGGCGCCGACGTGAAAGTCGAAGACACGCTTGTCCGCGTGACTGGGCGTGGACTGCACGGATTGAAGAGCAGCTGGCGTGCGCTCGACGCTGGAAACTCCGGCACCACCATTCGTTTGCTCTCCGGCATTTTGGCCGGCCAGAACTTCACGACGAAAATTGCCGGCGACGACTCGCTCAACAAGCGCCCGATGAAGCGCATCCTTACGCCGCTGCGCGAAATGGGCGCTCAGATTGCCGCGCGCGAGGACAATTTCGCGCCACTCGAAATTCGCGGGGGCAGGCTGCGCGGCTTGCACTACGAAATGCCCATGGCCAGCGCGCAAGTGAAGTCGGCAGTGTTATTGGCCGGACTGTTTGCGGAAGGCGAAACGTCGGTTACCGAACCGGCGCGCACCCGTGATCACACCGAACTCGCCCTGGAAGAATTTGGCGCCCCCATCGAGAGGCATGGCCGCACTACGCGCATCCACTCAAACGGCGAGATTAAACTCGCTGGCCGCAAGGCCGAAGTCCCAGGTGATTTGTCTTCGGCGGTATTTTTCATCGCGGCGGCTTCGCTGTTCCCCGATTCCTCGCTGCACATTCAGGGCGTCGGCCTCAATCCTACCCGTACTGCGATCCTCGACGTTTTCGCTCGCATGGGTGCCTCCCTGCAAATGCTCTCCTTGCGCGGAGCGCAAGGTGAAATTATCGGCGACATCGCCGTGAAAGGCGCGCAGCTCAAGGGTGGCGTCATTGCTGGCGCGGAAATTCCGCTGGTTATTGACCAGTTGCCGATGCTCGCGGCCCTGGGTCCCTTCACCGAGGAGGGCATCGAAATTCGCGACGCTGCAGAGTTGCGCGTGAAAGAGAGCGACCGCATCGCTGCACTCGCGGAAAATTTGCGCCGCATGGGCGCCACCGTCGAAGAGCGCCCGGACGGTCTGAAAGTCGCCGGCCGCAGCGCTGGCAAATTGCACGGCGCGGAAATCGATCCCCGAGGCGATCATCGCATCGCCATGGCCTTCGCGGTAGCCGCGCTGGCAACCGAGACCTCCACCACCATTCGCGACGCCGAGTGCGCCGGCGTCTCCTACCCTACCTTTTACGACGACTTGGCCCGCGTAGCCGAGCGCTGAAGCTTTCGCAAAACACGCCCGGCCTAACCCCCGGCCGCCGTTTTCCAATATCGGTAATGGCCGATCATCTTCCAGTTGAAAAGAACGTCTTCCATCCGCGGTCCGGCTCCGATGTTGTGGACAATCAGGTAGCGATCGGTCGCTGCCGATTTTCGGTCCACCACAATTCCGATGTGCGTGATTCCGCCGCCCAGGCTCCAGGTGACCAGATCGCCGGGTTGGTAGTCGCGTGGGTCGGCGGAAAGCGGCAGGGACGTTCCGTGGCGGCTGAAAAAGATCATCAAATTTGGTACCCGGCGGTGATCGATGTTTGTGTCGGTACCGCCGGCACTAACGCGTCGAGACGTTACCCACTTGCGCGGGTAGGCCGTTCGATGCGCCAGCATGTCCTCGTGAACTTCCTTCTGCAGGTCAACACCGGCCGCCCGGTACGCGCGGATCACTTCATCAGTGCACACGCCGGTTGTGGCCGGCACGTCGCCTCCAGGATACGGAATCTGAATATAAGAAGGGTCGTAGCGGACGGTGTGATGCGTTCGCTCATCGGCTGCGGCGACGAACACGCGAAAGAATTGCTCTTCGGCGCGAGACGACCGCGGCCGCGTCGCCTGGAAACCGAGTAGGGCCTGCGAAAAGGGTTGCAGCGCAAGCACCGGCACTGCGACCGCTGCAGCGATCGAGCGAACGGCGTAGCCAGGAGTCGAAGGCATGGGCGCAGTATGATTAGACGCATCGTACCCACAACGAGTGCCCACCCGTCACCAGGCAAAGCGGCGAGGAGGTGTAATGCCCGTGAAAGCTTGCTATGCAACGCCGTTGCTGCACGCCGCCGAAATCGAGCGATCACTGAAATTCTACCAACTGCTCGGCTTCGAAACGGTCGACACCGACCGCTGCCAGCCGTTTGCCTGGGCTCGCATGCATTCTGACGGCGGCGCGGTGATGTTTGTGCGCGGGGAACAGCCGGTGCGGTTCGACTCAGTCCGTTCTTCTGTATATGTAGAAGCCGAATCTGGTGGAACTTCGCGAACAGTTGCTCACGAGCGGGATCGCCGTTCCTCCCGTGAGCTTTCCAGGTTACATGCCAAGCGGTGAGATTGGACTTCGCGATCCAGATGGATACGCGGTGTTGATCGCGCATTGGAAAAAAGAACAGCACGAGACCTGGGAAAAACGCATCGGCCGAAAACCGTGAGCACCCCGAGGTCCAGCTCTACCACGCCTTGGACGCCCAATCCGGCCTCCCGCTCACGTCGGAACCGGTCCGAGTGCCTTTTGGGCGTTTTCGATTCCATTCCGTATGTTGGATT
>DASSYL010000567.1:0-2196 GCA_035703315.1 Candidatus Acidiferrum sp.
TCTTTGTGAGTAATCCGCGCTACACCCTGTTCGATGATCGGCCCGTCGTCCAGCACTTCCGTCACAAATTCCTCCACATTCAGCCGAAATCCGCCTAGATCCCATTCCACTCGCGCGTGCTAGAAACGCTCTTGCCCGGCCGAGTGCTGTTCGAAATTCAAGATATTGCCGTCGTGCCGATACAAAAACTCACCGATCGTCGCGTCCAGCCCCTTGCGGTCCGGACACTGCACCAATAACGCCGCGCTGTTTTTCAAGTTACCCCTGCGGCTCGCGCTCATTGTACGACGACAACATGCCCGTCAAATTGACCCAGCGCGCTCGGCTCCTCTATACTGGACTTTCGCACTGCAGGGTGGCTTCCGCACGGTCTGGCCCATTCAGCGTATTTCGGAAATGCAACGCGCGAAGGAACAGGCGCCCCTCCCTCAGCTCTATCCCAAACGTGAAACGAGGTACGAAGCATGGCTGAAGCAACATGCCGCCGCGAGTTGGAACTGGAAATCCCCGCGGAAGATGTAAGCAAGGCGACGGAGCGCGTAGCCAAAGAGATTGCGCGAGTTGCCCGCGTTCCCGGCTTCCGTCCGGGCAAGGCACCGGTTTCGTTGATCAAGCGCCGTTTTGCGGACGACATCAAGGGTGAGGTCCTGCAGTCGCTTGTTCCCGAAAAAGTCGAAAAGGCCGTTGCCGAGCAAAAGCTGAGTCCTGTTTCTCAGCCGCAAGTGGATAAGCTCGATTTCAACGAGGGTCAGCCCCTTAAGTTCCGCGCCGTCTTTGAAGTCCTTCCCGAATTCGAACTCGGCAAATACAAGGGCCTCGACATTGAAATGCCGGCCATGGATGTTACCGACGACAACGTCAACAAGGCGCTGGAAGAAACGCGCGAGCGCGCAGCCGCTTTTGCTCCGGTCGAAGGGCGGGTGGTCGAAAACGGAGACTTCGTCCAGTTGAAGCTCGCCGGAGTGCCAGAAGGCGGCGGCGATCCCATACAAGCCGACAGCGTGATGTGTCACGTGGGTGCGGAAGAGACCATGCAGCCGTTCAATGAAAACCTGCTCGGCGCCGGCGTCGGCGACCACAAGGCGTTTGATGTGGACTACCCCGCCGACTATCCCGACGCCAAGCTGGCCGGCAAGAAATTCCACTACGACGCCGATGTCACCGGTATTAAGGTCAAGAAACTCCCCGAACTGAATGACGACTTTGCCAAAGACGTCAGTGATGCAACTACGCTGGACGAACTGAAAAACAAGATTCGCGAAAGCCTCGAGCACGAGCGCGAACACCGCCGGAAGGATCTGCAGCGCGAAAAAATCATCTTCGAACTCGTCAAGGGGCACGACTTCCCGGTTCCGGAATCCTTGGTCGAACATCAAAAGGACGTTCGCCTTGAACGCGTCGTCCGCTCCCTGGCCCAACAAGGCGTCGATCCCCGCGCGGTGAATCTGGACTGGGTCAGTCTTCGTCAGCGTCAGGAAGACCGCGCCAAGGAAGACGTCAAGGCCGAACTCATCATTGACCGCATCGCCTCGACAGAAAATATTGATGTCACCGAGGAAGACCTCCAGCACGAACTCGAACATCTCGGCGGCCATAGTGGCGAATCCGTCGAAGCCATTCGCGCTCGTTTGACAAAGCAGGGAGCGCTGGATAGGATGAAAGCTAAGCTGCGGAGTGATAAAACTCTCGATTGGCTGGCACAAAACGCCAATGTTCGCACCGCGGCCGCGGCAGCGGGTTCTTGACGTGGAATTGTAACGGCGGACCCGTTGTAACCATCCAATCCACTTCCAGAACGGACATCCTAGGAAAAATGAGCCGACACGACGAACCCGTATACCGCGGCACGACGCTCGTACCGATGGTAGTGGAACAAACCAGCCGCGGCGAGCGCGCTTATGACATCTATTCGCGGCTTCTGAAAGAGCATATTATCTTTATTGGCACGCCGATTGACGATCATGTCGCCAATTTGGCGACCGCGCAGATGCTATTCCTGCAAGCCGAAGACCCGGAAAAGGACATTCAGCTGTACATCAACTCCCCGGGTGGTTCCATCACCGCCGGTTTTGCCATTTATGACACCAGGCAGTTCGTTACGCCCGATGTTGTGACGACTTGCGTAGGCCAGGCGGCTTCTATCGCTGCCGTTTTGCTTGCCGGTGGCGCTCCCAAGAAGCGCTTCGCGCTGCCCAC
>DASSYL010000459.1:0-3236 GCA_035703315.1 Candidatus Acidiferrum sp.
ATCATTAATCGCCGCCCCACCTCAGAAATCAAGCGCGTGGCGCGCGAGGAAGGTATGATCACATTGCGCGAGAGCGGCTTGGCCAAGGTACGAATCGGCGCAACCACGCTACGCGAAATCAATAAGGTGACGTTCGTTGACTGAGTCCGCAGCATATCGCCACGGCATCTATAAAAGCGACCTGGTTCGCAAAATCGCGCTGTGGCTCGATGCGCAGCCGCACCCGCCGGTGGCGCTAGAAATTGCGCCCGACCGCATTTCCGGAGCGCGTTTCTCGCGTACCGGTTCGCTGGACGGTTTTGCTGTGGAAGCTCTGCCTTCGGGAGCGATTGTTCCTTCGGCTGTGGAGACGAACCTGGTTAATCTCGCCGCGATGCGCGCCGCCATGGAAGGCATCCGCGAACGTCTTCGCGTACGGGAAGAAGACGCCACCTTGCTGCTGCCGGACCCGGTAGTGCGCGTTTTCGTTCAGCATTTCGAACAGTTTCCCCGCAGTGCCAAGGAAGCGATTCCCATGCTGCGCTGGAAGTTGAAGAAGAGCGTTCCGTTCGAGGCGGAAGAAACTCTGATCTCCTACATGCGGCAGGCGCCACGCGAAGGCGGCGTGGACGTGGTCACCGCGCTTGGCCGTTTGCGCATCGTACGCGAATACGAATCGCTGGCGGAACAGGCCGGTTTCCATCCCGGCGTCGTCCTCAGCTCCTCGCTCGCCGCCGTGTCATTGCTGGAAGATCGTCGCCCCGCGCTGCTCGCGCGCATCTCGGGAGCGTCCTTGACTACTGCGATTGTCCGCGAAGGCGTCCTGTGCGGTTACCGTTGCACCGACTTACCGGCACAGGTGGCGCAATTGACTCCGCAAATGCTTTTGGAAGAAATCTATCCGGTCGCAGCCTATTATCAGGACACCTGGCAAGAGGGCATTCAGTCTGTGCGCGTGGCTGGACTGGGCGGCCGCTTGCCGGAATTTGTGCCGCCCCTCGAGAACGAATTTCACTGCGAAGTGCACTCGCTGCTGCACACGGCCATCTCCGAGGGCCGCGTCTCCAATGACGCGCGGCCTTTGGCGGAAAGGGAACTGGAAGGACTGGTTGGCTGGATGATGCAAAGGAACTGAAGCCGGAAATCTCGACATGAATGTCCGTCTAAATCTCGCTACCAAGCCGCTCGAATCGCAACGCAAGTTCTACGTGTCGGCGGGACTCGTCGCCGTTTTGGGCGGCGTGCTCTTTTTGGTTCTAGGCTGGCACGTTTATTCCGAACTGCGCGCGCGGGAGGATCTGCGCCGCAAAGAGCAGGACAACGACCGCGTGGCCGCGCAACTCACGGCCCGGCGCACGGAACTTGACACCTTTTTCGCGCGTCAGGAAAACGCCAGGCTCAAGGACCGTGTCGCTTTCCTAAACGGCTTCATTGACGAAAGCAGTTTCGACTGGACGCGCATGTTCATGGATCTGGAAAAGACGCTTCCCGTTGGCGTTCATGTGGTCAGCATTCAGCCCAAGCGCGAAAAAGGCCGGATGTTCGTTCGCCTTACGGTCGGTGCGGTTTCCGATGAAGCCAAGATCAAATTTCTGCGAGCCATGGAAAATTCACCGGCGTTCAGGGACGTCACGCTGCTGAGCGTACGGGGCCCGTCGGGAAGTGCCAATAGCACCGACCAGGCTGTGATGGAATTGAATGCTGTTTACTCGAGGACGTGATGGATCGCGCATTGGTAGTCAAAAGGAGAATTATCCTGACAGGGCTGGTGGTGTTGCTCGCCGCTGACGTTGCCCTCGCTGCTTACAGTTGGCACGCGGGCAACACCATGCGGAAACCCATGGCCGACCTGGTTGCCGACTCTCGAAAACTGCAACTGCTCCGCATCGACGTGGACAACGCCGACCGCATTCGCCACGACTTGCCCACTACGGTCGCGGACTGCGAACGCTTTGAAGCATCTCTCCTGCCTGCGAGCACCGGCAACTCCACCGTCACGGCCGAACTGGATGACCTTTCTAAAAAAGCGGGACTACAAATCCAGACCTTGGGTTTTCGCCACAAGGAGCTGCAAGGGCGCAATCTCACCGAAGTGGAGCTGGAAATTGCGGTCAATGGAACTTACGCCAATATAGTGAAGTTTATGAACAGCGTGCAGCGCTCAAAGAATCCCTATGCCGTAGACTCTGTCGTATTGCAGACCGGAGGACAGCAAAGCGCGCCGAACGACTTGCACATCGCCGTGCACATGAAGACCTTTTTCAGGACGGCGGCATGAAGCAGCCGAAGCAAATCATTGTTTTCGCCGTGCTGCTGGTCGCCGCGGCAGGCATCTGGTTTTACAACAGCCGTCAGGATCCAGTTGCCGCCGGCGCAAGCATGATCGCCTCGAAGTACACGCCGATGAATGTGGATAATCTCAAGCTGCGCACCTCTGAGCGCGATGTCAGCCGCAGTTCTGAATACAAAGGCACTGGCCGCGATCCGTTTAACGCCGCGCCCCCGCCGCCTCCCCCCGCTCCCATTCCGAAACCGGGCGACAAGAACTACGTTGAGCCTCCACCCCCTCCGCCGCCCAAGGCTGAGCTGCCGCCCAACATGAAGTATTACGGCTATGGCACCGTCCCCAACGGTACCGCGCGCCGTGCCTACTTGACCGACGGCGATGACGTTTACATCGTGGCGGAAGGGGATACGTTGCTAGGTCGTTTTCGCATTACGAAAATTGGCAACGCCACCATCGAATTCGAAGACGTCGCTTCGCACATTCAGGGGCAAAAGAATCTGGAAGACGCAGGCCCTGTATCGTGAACCACGCCGGCCAAACTCGCCCGTACCGGAAAAGTTCGCGCGCGCGCCAGCAACAGGGCGGCTACGCCATCATGCTGGTCCTGCTCCTGGCGACGCTGATGCTCATCGCCACCATGGCTGTCGCGCCCAATATCCTGAATCAGGGCCGCCGCGAGCGCGAAGCCGAAATGGTTTGGCGTGGCAAGCAATATGTCCGCGGCATCAAGATGTACTACCGCAAGACGGGAAAATTTCCGACCTCCCTCGAAGACCTCACCAAGCCCAAGGTCGCCAACATTCGCTTCATGCGTCAGGCCTACAAGGACCCGATGAACGGCAAGGACGGCGAATGGCGCCTCATTTACGTCGGTCCAGCCGGCCAGCTCATTGGCAGCCTCAAACCGCAACGCGCGTTACAGCTCACCGGCCTTGGCGGTTTTCAGAACATAAGCACTCCTAATATTGGC
>DASSYL010000490.1:0-2095 GCA_035703315.1 Candidatus Acidiferrum sp.
GCCGCATCCCAACGCGGCGCGCTTGTTCATCGACTTCGTGCTTTCCAAGCGCGGCCAGGAAGTGATTCGGGGCATGAATCGCATTCCGGACCGGATCGACACGCCGCCCGACCAAGCCCGGCTCATCGAGAATATCAAGCCCGCCTTCGCTCCAGCGGAAGTCCTGGACAATTTCGAGCGCTACGCCAAATTGTTTCACGAGATCTTCGG
The DNA here is from genome assembly GCA_035703315.1 of Candidatus Acidiferrum sp. GTDB lineage: Bacteria > Acidobacteriota > Terriglobia > Acidiferrales > UBA7541 > Acidiferrum. The sequence goes on from DASSYL010000490.1 coordinate 211, forward strand.
CGGGCGGTAAGCGCGCGAAGTGTCGCCAAACTCTTAGCCCTTTGTCGGATGCCAGTTGTAGCTTTTCACTGTATAGGCGTCTTTTGGCATCAGCGTGGTAAGTCCTCCCTTAGCCAGTTCGCCTTCGAATTTCTCCCGAATCCACGGATCTTCATCGACATATTCAATCATATCCTTGGCGCGGTCTTCGATCTTTTCCGCATGGCCGCGAAACTGCCGCGGCGGATGAAGCGCGAGATAGCGAGCGGGCGTGGCGCCGACGTTGAAGTGCTGATGAAACCACTTGTTGGGCGGCACGAACATACTGCCCTCGTGCCACGGAGCCACAATCTTCTCCTTGCCTTCTTCCCACAGGACCGAGTAGCCTTCGCCGGCCGGGATCACGATGACCCGCCCGGGACCATGACGATGTGCTTTCTTGTAAGTACGCGTGGGAAAGACCGACATGTGGCAAGACATCTCTGAATTGGGAAACATGATTGTCACACTCATGCCGCCGCGCCGATTGGTCGTAAGCTTATCCCAAGCGGCCATGTCGGGGAAAAAATTGCCGAACCAGTAGACTCGATTCCCACCCCAAGCGAGAGAAGGATCGCCGTTTTCGACCAGTTTCGCCTCGGAATAGGCATCTATTTCCTGTTTTGAACCATCTGCTTTCTGAAACGGATTATTGAAGTAAAAGCTCGGCTCGGTGACCAGCGAAGTCGCCAGCGGGAGATAGCTATAGCGGAGCAGGCGGGCCGGCCGATCGCCTCGCATGTTCCCCAGCTGCAGGTAACTGTTGGAACCGATTTGAAACAAGCTGCGGTCTTGCCACTCAAAGGTTTTTTTCGGCGCGCCGTCGGCTGTCCAAACCGTGCTAACGCCCCGGCCCTGCAGCACATAGATCAGTTCGTCGAGAGCGAACTTCACCGGCGGCAAAGTTCTGCCCGGAGCGATCTCCATGACGACGGCGGAAGTGATTCCCTCCTGCCCCATGAGCTGAATGAACGCCGCGTTACATTGGCGCTCATCCCACCAGCCCAGCTCGACCGTGCGGAGATCTTCGATGAAAAAACCGCGATGAATGGGAATCCCGACGGACTCCATCCAACGATCATAGGTATACGCCTTTACTTCAACCGCCGATTGACTGGATTGATACGGGTTTACGGTAAGTTCCGCGCTTTGAGTTGCCATTGTCACGTCTCCTCCTTAAGCCTTTCCGGTAACATCAATTGATTCTTAACGCCAGGGTGCCGTAACTTAACCTCATTAATTTCCACGCGGCTTGGTTCAGTTGTTCATGTCATTTTTGCTCCTGCGCCTTGACGATTTCCTTCGCAAGCTTCAGCACCGGAGTCATGTCGGTAAACTCATGGCGCGCTACGTCTAGATACCTTCTTCCTTCGACCAAACGGTTTTCAGCGGAAAGCATATCTTTGGGAATGTCTATTCTGCGAGAGCTTGGCGGCAGCTCGCCATATAGATCATTGGACTTTTGCATGGCGGTCTGCCCCTTGCGCGAGAGAAACCAGTTGATAAACACGCGCGCCGCGTTGGGATGGGGGGCGCCCTTGATCAGGCTGATCGAACCGCCGCCGGTGCTCAGCGGTTGCCCTTCTTTCCAGTCCCCGGTTTCGAAATCTTCCACCGGTAATCCCTGACCGGAGGCTTTCTCGATTTGCCGGCAGCCGTGGCAGATGGCGAACTTCTCTGCCGCCAGCCAGTCGGTGATCGTGCGCCGGTCGCCGAATGTAACATCCATGGCGCCCAAGGCGCGCTTGATAAACTCCGGCCCGAGGTCGGGCTGGTAGTAATAGAACTGCAAGTTGACGCTGAGTCCGGTCTCCGTGGGCCGCTGCGAGGTAATTTTCCCTTTCCATTTTGGATTGGTCAGATCCCA
>DASSYL010000504.1:0-4999 GCA_035703315.1 Candidatus Acidiferrum sp.
CGACGTTTATCCCTTCTTCACGATCGCGGCGATACAGTTGATCTCCACCAGCGAATTGCCAGGAAGTGCCGCGACAGCAACCGTCGTGCGCGCCGGCCCACCATTTGGGAAGTACGTTTTAAAGACTTTGTTCATGCCGTCGTAATCGTCAATCTTTGTCAGAAAAACAGTGAGCTGCAGAATGCTATCCATCGTTCCGCCGCCCGTTTCGACCAGCATCTTAACGTTGTCCATCACTTTTTTTGTATGCGTCTCGATGTCCGTCGGGAATTCGCCCTTGGGATCGTGCGAGTGTGCGCCCTGCCCGGCGATATAAATTGTGTCATTGTGCAGAACCAGCGGAGTGATGAACCCAGTGCCCGCCGGCTTGCCTTCGTAGTCGAGCTTCTTCACGCCGGAGCCCGCTTGGGGCGGAACCGGCGAGGCAGGCGCTGCGCTGAGCGCCGTCCCGGTTGCAGCAAGTCCTGGTAGGATCGCCGCCAGACGAGCCGCAAAGCCGCGCCGTGAAGTGAAAGCTGAAAACATTGTTCCTCCTTGTTCGAATCGTCTCGAATTCGACGAGCCGGGCCACAGACAGGATGTCACTGGCCCCATGCCGGATATTCATCAAAGTGAGACGCACGTGGAAAATGTGGCTTCCTATACTACAAACTGCGGGGCGAAAAGCCAGACAAATTATAGCCGGCCGAATTTCGCGACAGCTTGTTCAATCGATTTAAGTCTTTCGATATGGGCGTACATGGAGTGCTCCTTGAAGTCCATCTCCTGCGCCAGCTGCAAAACTTCGGGCGCCATCGCGGTGGGAACCACTACCACGCCATCGCCATCCGCCACGATAAAGTCATTCGGATTTACCGGAACGCCGTCGCACGTTACCGCGATGTTTGCTCCCGCAAACCGGTAATGACCGATCGACGTCGAAGGCACGACGCCCAGCGCGTACACCGGAAAGCCGATTTTCTGCAGATAAGCCGTATCGCGCACTCCGCCGTCAATTACCGCGCCGGAAAAATTCCGTGCCGCCATCGCTGTTCCCATCAGTCCGCCCATCCCTGCAATGTCCGCGCCGTCTTCCACCACCATCACATAAACTGAGTTAGGCCCTCCGGCATCTATCGCGTGCAGCATCCCTTTCAGCGCATCGGGGTCGTGATTCGGCTCTTTCTTCAGCAGCACGGTAAGCGCGCGCCCGGCAAAGCGCGTCGAAAAAATCGGACGCATGCGGTGCGTCATATACATCTTCTTGCCGGTCAGCTGTTCGAGCGCGTCCGAGACGGAAGCCACCTCCACGTGCCGAAAACCGTCAAGCAGCGCCGCATCGCTTGCTGGCGCCTCTTGTTCGGCGGTTACTTTGCTGAACGGCAAAAAGAGAAAACTCAGCACGAGAATCGCGCCGATGAACGCCAGACTATACCGAGACAAAGCCAAACGACGGATTGATTCTGAATGCACTCGCATAAGTTCCTCCGCGGAAACTGACGCGCACTCTAGCATTTTTCGAGGCGGTGTTGGAACCGCCCCGCAGCAATCAAAGGTTAACGCTTCGGCGGCAACAAACCGTCCCACTTGGGATCAACTACGTATGACGTCCGCTGCTGCCACGGAATCCGAGATCGTCCGTTCAAGTCCCACACGATGTAGCCGTTCCGAATTGTCATCTCGCACACCAGCTTTTCATGGCCGTCCATTCTCCCGCCGAGGCTGTCCACAAATCCGAAATTTCCCTTCTCCAGGCGGAGCAGCGCGACATCCGCAAAGACGCCCACAGCCAGCGTCCCGAGTTCCTCATGGCGGATTTCCTTCGCGGGATTCCACGTCGAACGCAGGATCACATCCGGCAACGACATTCCCATATTCACGAATTTCGCCATCACGTTCGTCATGTCTTTCATTCCGGCATTCATGCTGCCGATGTGCAGATCCGTCGAAATCGAATTGGGCAGGAACCCTTGCTGCACCGCCGGCACCGCTTGATTGAACACAAAGCTCCCGCCGCCGTGGCCAACATCGAAAATCACGCCGCGCTTTTGTGCTTCGAATAGATACGGCCGCACTTTCTTTTCCGAGTCCAGCATGGGAATGTAATCAATGTACATGTGCGTGGAGATATCGCCCGGCCGCATGCGTTTACTGACCAGCTCTTCATAAGGCCGCTCCGGTCGGAACTTTCCGAAATCCACCATCATCGGCAGCGACGCCAGCTTGCCTGCCTCCAGCGCTCGGTCCACCGCGGTCCACTCCGGCCCTTCGAAGTGCGCTGTCTTGAATCCCACAATCACTTCCGGATATTTCTTCGCCATCGCCGCCGCTGCAGCCGGGTCCATCTCGCTCACGTCCTGCTCGGCTTTTCCGTCCATTCCGGCGCCGACAATATTCAAGAAAGCCAGTACCCTCGTTTTCGACCGGTCAATCACGCGATCCTTGAAATCGGTAAAGTTTTTCCAACCAGAGCTCCCCGCATCCACCACCGTCGTGACGCAACTGCGAAACGCAAACCCATCGGGATATACGCTGTTGTCGCCGTCATACACTCCACGACGGCCGGTCCCCGCGTAAACATGGGTGTGAATATCCACCAGCCCCGGTGTGACGACCCACCCGCTCGCGTCGATCACCTTGCCCGCTGCCGCTGGAGGGATATCTTTCTCGACCGCGGCAATCTTGTGATCGCGAATCGCTACATCAAGCGCCGCGCGCGTGCCGCTCTTCGGGTCGATCACTTCGCCACCCTTCAGCAGCAGATCGTACTTGTCTTGTGCGAGTAGCGAAAATGGAATCAACAGAACCGCGAAAAGTAGAGTTCTCTTGGCGATGGACACCGTACCGACCTCTCGTATGAAGAAATCGTGAACAGCCGCATCATACCGGGTTCAGGGTGAATTGTTCTGCATAGTTTTTCGACCGGCAGAAAACAAAAAAGCGAGGTGCAAATTTCAATTCGCACCTCGCTCAGTTTTTTGGCGCAGTTTCTGGCCCGCTCAGTGAATCGCGCGTGGCGACTCCGCTGCCGGCCGCTTGGGCTTCGGCTCGGCCGCGGGAGGAACTACCGGCGGAGCGATCGGTTCCTTCTCCAGCGCATTCTGGATCACTTCGTCCAGTGTATGCACGTAAGTGATCTTCAAGTCGCCGAGCAGCTCCGGCGGAAGATCGGCCTTTGCGTTCGGCTCATTGTCCGCGGGAAGGAGCACTTCCTTCACGCCGGCGCGCTTCGCGCCCAGTACCTTTTCCTTGATGCCGCCAACAGGAAGCACCACGCCAGAAAGCGTCATCTCGCCGGTCATCGCCAGCCGGTTGCGTATCGGCCGCCCGCTCAGCAAACTTACCAGCGCCGTCACCATGGCTGCGCCCGCCGACGGGCCATCCTTCGGCACCGCGCCAGACGGCACGTGAATATGGATGTCCTGTTTGCGGAAAAAGTCCGGATCGATTCCATACTTCTCCGCGTTCGATCGCACCCACGTCAGCGCCGCGGTCATGGACTCCTGCATCACCTCGCCGAGATGCCCGGTCGTAGTGAACTGCTTCCCGCCGCGCATCCGGCTCGCTTCGATGAAGACGATGTCGCCGCCCACCGGCGTCCACACCAGTCCCACCGCGACGCCCGGCCGCTTCACGCGTTCGTCTATTTCCTTCTCGGTCTTGAACTTCGGCACACCGAGAAATTCTTTGACGACTTCTGGCGTGACTACCATCTTTTCAGTCTTGCCTTCCGCGATGCGCCGCGCCTGCTTGCGCGTAATCGTGCCGATTTCGCGTTCCAGGTTGCGTACACCCGCTTCCCGCGTAAAGCTGTGAATGATCTCCTGCAAACCGGCTTCGGTAAACTCGATCTGTTCGCCGACTTTCAAGCCGTGTTCGGTGGCCTGCTTGGGGATCAGATATTTATTCGCGATGTGGATTTTCTCTTCGCCTGTATAGCCGGGAAGTTCGATGATCTCCATGCGGTCGCGCAGCGGTTCCGGAATCGGGTCCATCCAGTTCGCCGTAGCGATAAAAATCACCTTCGACAAATCGAATGGCACGTCCAGATAGTGATCCCGGAACGTCGCGTTCTGCTCGGGATCAAGTACTTCCATCAGCGCCGCCGAGGGATCGCCGCGGAAGTCGCGCCCGAGCTTATCGACCTCATCCAGCATGCAGACGGGGTCATTCGATTCCGCGCGCTTCAGCCCTTGAATAATCTGCCCCGGCAAAGCGCCGATATAGGTGCGCCGATGCCCGCGGATTTCCGCTTCATCGTGCATGCCGCCAAGGGAAATGCGCACGAACTTGCGCCCCATGGCCCGCGCGATGGATTTGCCAAGCGAAGTCTTGCCCACGCCTGGAGGCCCAACAAAGCAAAGAATCGGCCCCTTCATCCCCGGCTGCAGCTTTTTCACCGCCAAGTAATCCAGGATGCGCTCCTTCACCTTCTCCAGGTCGTAGTGATCCTCGTTCAGGATGTCGTGCGCCTTCTTGATGTCGATCTCTTCGGCGTTCGTGCCGGAAGATTTCGACCACGGCAGTGACGTCATCCATTCCAGGTACGTCCGCGACACCATATACTCCGCTGAAGCCGGCGTCATTTTTGCCAGCCGTTTCAGCTCGCGGTCGCATTCTTTCTTGGCTTCCGCGGTCATGCCGGCTTCCTCGACCTTTTTACGTAGTTCGTCGATTTCCGCCGCGCTGTCGTCCTGCTCGCCCAGCTCTTTCTGAATCGCCTTCATCTGTTCGCGCAGCAGGTATTCGCGCTGGTTCTGGCTCACTTGTTCCTGCACCTGCTCGTGAATTTTGGAGCGCAGTTCCAGCACTTCCAGTTCTTTCGAGAGTTCGCGAATCAATGATTCCAGCCGCTTGCGCACGCTGGCCGTTTCCAGCAATTCCTGGCGCACCAGCGTGGAAAGTGATGGCAGGGTCCCGGCGATGAAGTCCGCCAGCCGCCCCGCGTCTTCAATATTTGCAGCCACTCCTTGCAGGTCATCCGACAGCTGCGGCGAGTGGCTCACCACGTCGCGGAACA